>DASRYX010000280.1:0-5863 GCA_035686985.1 Planctomycetaceae bacterium
GGCACCGACCACCCCCGTGGCGGCAGCACCCGCTGCGGCGCTCGAAAGCAGGACCGCCAGCGTTCCCCCGGCGATCGCCGGACCAATCGCCGGCAATGCACCAGCGAGAATGCCGAGGCCCCACAGGGCTCCCGCACCAGCACCGGCGGCCACACCAGCCACCGCGCCCTCTCCGGCGTAGCTTTCATCCAGATCGTTTGCGCCACCATCCGCGTCCCGCCAGTCTTTCCCGGCGATCCCGATCTGGTCGTTGCGGAACCCCATCTGATGGAGTTCGCTGATCACGTTCCTCGCCTGATCGTGGCTCGTGAAGACCCCGACGCATGTACTTCGCTGCATAGCCATGATGTACTCCTTTTGTGAAAGGATTCATTAGTTTTGGTCAATGGCCCGCATAAAAGGTTGTTGCAACTCACATGCCGCCGCACGTGTTCAGACGCTCTGTGTGCCATGGAAGAGTCAACAAACAAAGAAGCCCAGGGAAGGTGTTCCCTGGGCTTCGTCGATCTCAGAAATCTAACGAACAGCGTTAGGTGTTAGTACCGATAATGTTCGGGCTTGAACGGGCCGTTCATCGGAATCCCTAAGTACTCAGCCTGCTCCGGCGTGAGTTTCGTCAGTTTCACACCCAATTTGCCCAGATGCAGCCGGGCCACCTCTTCGTCGAGTTCCTTCGGCAGGCGATGTACCCCCAGTTCAAAGCGGTCGGGTTCCTGCCAGAGCGCAAGCTGAGCCATCACCTGGTTCGTGAAGCTGTTCGACATGACGAACGACGGGTGGCCGTTCGCACAGCCGAGGTTCACCAGACGGCCTTCAGCGAGGACGATGATCGCCTTACCATCGGGATAGGTGTATTTGTCGACCGGGCCGCCTTCGTCCTGATGAGCTTTGACGGCCGTCTTCTTGATATCCTTACGGTTGTTCAAATAGGCGATGTCGATCTCGAGGTCGAAGTGACCAATGTTGCACACGATCGCGTGGTGCTTCATCTTATCAAGATGCTCACCCCGGATGACGTCGCGGCAGCCCGTGGTCGTCACGAAGATGTCGCCGTACGGGGCGATGTCTTCGAGTGTGGTGACCTGGTAGCCTTCCATCGTGGCCTGCAGCGCGCAGATCGGATCGATTTCGGTCACGACCACACGGGCGCCGAGGCCCTTCATCGATGCCGCCGAGCCCTTGCCCACGTCGCCATAACCGCAGACGACAACGACTTTTCCCGCGACCATCACGTCGGTTGCGCGCTTGATGCCGTCGGCGAGCGATTCGCGGCAACCGTACAGGTTGTCGAACTTGCTCTTCGTGCAGCTGTCATTGATGTTGATCGCCGGGACGCCGAGCTTGCCCTGCTCATGCATCTGCACGAGGCGATGGACGCCGGTCGTCGTTTCTTCCGACAGCCCGTTGATGCCTTTGAGCAGCTCGGGGTACTTGTTGTGGACCATCGCGGTCAGGTCGCCGCCGTCGTCCAGAATCATGTTGAGCGGCTGGCCATCGGCGAAGTACAGCGTCTGTTCGATGCACCAGTCGAATTCTTCGTTGTTCATGCCTTTCCAGGCGTAAACCGGCACGCCGGTCTGAGCGATGGCCGCGGCGGCTGTGTCCTGCGTGCTGAAGATGTTGCAGCTGGACCACTGCACTTCGGCGCCGAGAGCGGTCAACGTTTCAATGAGCACGGCGGTCTGCACCGTCATGTGCAGGCAGCCGGCAATGCGGGCGCCCTTGAGCGGCTTCGATTTGCCGTACTTTTCGCGGAGGGCCATCAGCCCCGGCATTTCGACTTCCGCGAGTTCGATTTCGCGGCGGCCGAGTTCCCACAGGGAAATATCTTTGACTTTGTACGGAAGCTTTTTCGTCGCCGACATCGTGGCCGTAGCCATCAGGACCAGTCCTTGCAGGAGGAACAACGGGCAGGCGCTCCGCGGAACGGATCAGCATCCCTGGATGGGACCGCGGAGCAAGTGCAAACAGGGTACGGTATTCCGATTGTGCTGACAATGCTGTTCAGCGGGGCAGTCCCCGCGGGTGTATGCACTGACAAAGGAGTTCGTTGCGGGGTTTTAGTCCGTGCGACCACTGGCGACGCACTCGCTCTCACTTGACCCCGCCCGCTCGCCAACCTATGTTTGAAGCCGCACGGACGATTAGCTCAGTTGGTTAGAGCGCTACCTTGACATGGTAGAGGTCACAGGTTCGAGTCCTGTATCGTCCACTGATTGGTGAGCCAACCCCTGTTTTGCAGGGGTTTTTTCATTTCCCAGCGCGCGGTGCGCTTCCATGCGGCGCAATTCCGGCACAGTGCGCGCCGCTTTTTGCGCCGCCTCTTCAGTCGCCACGACTTCCTTAACTGCGCGTGTGAAGTGTTCATCCGAGGTACGCAGGTAATGCCGCTCCGCGACCGGCTGCGAATGACCCATCCATTCACAGACGATGTGGTCCGGGAACCGGTCGGAGAATTCGGTCTGGCGGGTTGCCCGCATGTTGCGGAACAGCCGCTCCCACGGCTGGCCTGCCTTGCGGATAAGTTTCTCGAAAATCAATCGTAACCGGTGAAACGGAACCGCGACGGCTGTGAGGTACGCCTCAGATTGATCGTCTGTTACCGCGCCCAACGGTCCACTTTCCATGAAGTGTTCTCACGGCCGAGGACGACGCGGACGGTTTCGCCCGTTTTTGCACGGAACGAATACTCCGTCCGTGGCTGTTGTTGCACTGTGACGGTTTGGACCGATGCGAATTCCAGTGGCTCCCCCAGGAATTTCACCGGCTTCAGTTCGCGCACGAACGACTCTTTCCCCTGAGCGCTTTTGAACTCCGCGGTGGTCCCTTCCCAGGCTTGATCGGGATGTCCTTCCTGAATGTGTTTGAGGAAGGTCTCCGCGATGGTACGACCGGCGTCCACTCCCGGCTGTGATGTCGGACGGCTCCACAGCCAGACCGCCGCCGCAACAGCCACAATCAGAACCGCCACAAGGATGATGGGCTTCGCACTCCCATACCGAGCAGAACCGGACATATCAGACTCCAGTCTCAGGGTTTGGCAAACATGGATGAGGCAGGTTGTTGTTCAACGGAGCGTTATTCCAACGATTTGGCTTCCCCGCCGGCGCGAGTTCCGATCGCGCGCCAGACTCCGAGGTCGACATTGCTACTGACAGTGCGAACGGCCCCATCCAGCATCAGCGCGTTCACTGTTCCCGTGTGAAAGCTGCGACTGGTAACGGCCGCATAGGTCGGGACCGTGGTCGATTCCCCATCACGCATCGAAGTGAGGTCGATGCTGTACGTCACGCCGCCAGTCGTGTAGGGAACTTCCGCGTTCGGGACGAAAGTGGTGGTGAAACCTCCTTCGTGAACATCACCTTCCACCCATTCCGTGTGGCCGTTGGTGTCGAAGGTGCCGCCGTAGAACGCAGCGGCCGCGGCGGGGTTTGCCGGGGGAGCGACGCCGAGCGTGTTGGGATTGTTCGTATCCCACAGATTGGGTTGGAACGCTTTCACTTCGGCGGCGGCGAGCGTGTTGCTCATGCCGTCAGGAAAATCACCCGCTTTGAAAGCGCGGTTGGGATGGAACGCACCGTCACCGACATTGCCTGTCACCGGGTCGTAAATAAACCACGTGCCTTCGTTGAACGCATAGTTCAACGGGTAATGGAGCAGCGTCGGGGTGAACCGCTGACGGTCGTTGATCTCGCTGGGGCACATATAGGTCGCCACGCGGGTTTTCGCGGCGGTCGGATTGGACGTGAACTCGGAACTCACGTTCCAGTCGATCAGGTTGGAAAGATTCGCCTGCTCGATGTAGGGCAACAGACGAACGTGGGCCGAATACGGCTCGAAGGTACGACCGGCGGGCAACACGGAGACCGGCGGGAACTTGGTGAAAGCATCGAGATAGTTATGCAGCGCCAAGCCCACCTGCTTGATGTTGTTCCGGCACTGCGTCCGTCGGGCGGCTTCGCGGGCCTGCTGAACAGCGGGAAGCAAAAGTGCGATCAGAACCGCGATAATCGCGATGACGACCAACAGTTCAATCAGCGTGAAACCTCGGTGGCGACGCAAAGCAGGCATCAGCATCGTTCTCTCCTCTTGAATCGGGAAGTGATCCGAGTCGGTGCGGTAAGACATTCACCAAACGGACGAAACCCTATTCGAGCGCGGAGAATCGTCAACGTATCAGCCCAGGCGGGCGGCTTTCTTCGTATGACAGCGTGCTTTGACAACTGAATCCACCCGTTTGTCGTAAGCGAATCTACAGCCGCCATTTACGCCAATGAATTCGTGGCCTGCAACGCGGACCCCTGAGAATAAAACTCAGCTACAGAATGACAGAGTTTTCATTCAGTAAACGACGGAAGATGACTGCTTTTTCATCTTCGACCGCGGTTCCCCTCACGGCTGTGAGATCGGATAATCAACCGAGCAAGAGGACGCGCATGGCTCGGGTGCTGGTTGTCGATGACGAAAAACGCCTGCTGCGGACGATCCGTGAGGGATTGACCGAAGAAGGCTATGAAACCGTCACGTCTACCAACGGCGAAGCCGCGCTGTTCGTGGTCGAATCACAATCGATTGACCTCGTAATTCTGGACCTGATGTTGCCCGGTTTGCATGGTCTGGAGGTCTTGCGACGGATGCGGACGGGCGGATTCTCACAACCCGTTCTCATCCTGACGGCGTGTGACCGTGTGCCGGATCGTGTCGCGGGTCTCGACAACGGAGCCGACGATTATCTCGTCAAGCCGTTCTCTTACGCCGAACTGCTCGCCCGTGTCCGAGTGCTGCTGCGTCGCGGACCGCCGCGCGAACTCTTGGAATTGTTGGTCGACGATCTGCGGTTAGACCTGTTGCATCGGCGGGTGTTCCGTGGACCGGACGAACTCGAACTGAGCCGGCGGGAATTTGAGGTGCTGGAATGTCTGGCGCGACATCAGGGCCAAACGGTTTCGCGCGAAATGCTGGCCCGCGACATCTGGCGTGATCCACAGACCCTGCTCACGAATGTCATCGACGTCTTTGTGAACCGGCTGCGGCGGAAGGTCGACCGTCAGGACGGGCCGTCTTACATCCAGACGGTGCGCGGAACGGGATACACAATCTCAGCGAGGGAATCGTGAAGAACTGGCCGATTCACTGGCGGTTGACGGCGTGGTATGCGGCCTGTCTGGCAGGAACGCTGTTGCTATTCGGCGTGCTGGTCGATGCATTGATGCACCAACGGTTGCTGTCTCGAACCGATTTTGAACTCGATGAAGAACTCCATGAAGTCGCGCTGGAAGCCACGCTGGCGGGTACGCGCGCGGAGTTTCTTCGACAGTTACAACTCCGCTTCGGCGATCACAAGACGTATGAATTTCAGGTCTTCGACTCCCGGCGTAAGCGACTCTACACGACGGCGGAAGGGGATTCAGCAAGTGTCCCCGTTCCCGTGGAATTCGACGGAGACATACGGCAATTCCAAAGCGCCGGACTCCTGCACCTGGGAGATAGCCGCATTGCCTCACAACAGGTTCTGATGCCCGATGGCCCCCTCATTATTCAGGTCATTTTTCCACTGGGGGGCTATGTCGCCGAACTGAGCGATCTGCGCTGGCTGATGCTCTCTGTTGGCCCATTGATGGTTCTGGCATCCGTCGCGGGGGGTTACTGGCTTGCACGCCGGTCGCTGGCTCCTGTCGATCAAATGGCCCACTCAGCGGCCCGGATCACGGCCGCGCAACTGGATGAACGTCTCGCCGTCGCAAACCCGAACGATGAACTGGGACACCTTGCCAGCACTTTCAATGCGATGTTAGACCGTCTCCAGGGCACGTTCACCGAGTTGCGACAATTCACCGCCGATGCCGCGCATGAAATTCGGACT
>DASRYX010000281.1:0-11141 GCA_035686985.1 Planctomycetaceae bacterium
GCTGTCTTCTGTCCGGCGTCGGCAACGGTGTGGATTGCCGACTGGCATCTCGGGAAAGAACAAACCTTCCGCCGGGCTGGCATTCCTGTTCCAGATCTGCTCACGCGAGATCTTTCCCAGCTGACGCGTGTGCTTCATACCACGGCCGCGCGACAGCTCTACGTGCTGGGAGACCTGCTGCACGCACGCACGGGGCAATGCCAACGCCTTACGGATGCCGTGGCGGCTTGGCGCGATAAACACCAATCAGTGTCGATGACGCTGGTGCGCGGCAATCATGATCAGCACGCCGGAGATCCGCCAACGGACTGGCAGTTCGATTGTGTCAACGCGCCGATGCCCTGCGGACCGCTCACGTTGACGCATCATCCTTTGTTCGATGAGCGGACGTTCAATCTCGCCGGGCACCTGCATCCCAAATGGCGCGGCCGTTCTCGGGCGGAAGACCTCAAGCTGCCGTGCTTTCTTTTGCGTCGACGGAGTCTCGTCCTGCCCGCGTTCGGGCATTTCATCGACCACGGCGTCATCGCGCCGCAGGCGTCCGACCACATCTACGTCGTCGCCGACGGCCATTGCCGTTGTGTCCAGGCCTGAGTCATGATGTGCGAGCCGACTCTACCGGGTCGGCGTCCACCACGTGTTGAGTTGCTTCGTCAGCTCGGTGACGCGGTCCGGATGATCGGCCGCGAGGTTCTGACTCTCATGTGGATCCGCAAGCACATCGTACAACTCGGGTGTCGGTGACAGGTCCGGCTTCTCGGGCGTTCCGGCGGGGTTGGGCAGGATCAGTTTCCAGCGGCCTTCTGACAGCAGCCAGCGGTACTGCAGGCTCGCCGCGGGATGGTCGATGTCCGCCACATCGTGGTCGAGCACTTCGCCGAACAACGCCGTGCGATCAGACTTGCCGTTCGCCCGCGCAATTTCCATCAGATTGATCCCCGGCAGATCGTTCGGCGGCATGATTCCGGCTGCTGTGAGGATCGTGGGGGCGACATCGAGCGCGCTGACCGGGGTGTCATACCGCGCTGGCGTGACCTTCCCCGGCCATTTGACGAGAATCGGCGTCCGCAACCCGCCGTCATACGGAGAGCGTTTACTTTTCGGTGCATAGCCGTTCGCCTGCGGTTGCTGGATCCACCCGTTGTCCGTCAGGTAGATGACAAGCGTGTTCTCCGTCAGCTTCCGCTGCTCCAGCATTCCCAGGACTTCGCCGACGGTCTCGTCCCACCACTCACACATCGCGTAGTACCGGGCGATGTTCGGCGGGCGGTCTGCCGCCCGGTACTTCGCGAACAGCCGTTCCGGAGGATTATGCGGAGTGTGCGGGAGCATCGGGGCGTACCACAGAAAAAACGGTTTGTCGCCTCGCTGATCGAGGAATTCGGCGATCGGCGCCAATCCCTGTCGTCCGATTTTCAGCCCCTCATCACCGTGGCGTCCTCCCTTGGAAGGATCGCCGTGCGTCATGCCGTGGGTGAAGCCCCCCTCTTTGTAATTTCCTTCCCACCATTTCCCGGTTTGCAAACTGAGATAACCTTGCTCGCCGAGCCATTTGGGCAAAGTCGGCAAGCGGTGAATGTGCCGCAGCATTTCCGTTCGCGGCGTGCCTTTGGGTGGATCATTGCCTGCAATCTTGTGTTCATGCGGATAACGCCCTGTGATCAAACTGGCGAGACTGGGGCGGCACAAACTGGTCGGGCCGTAGCCGCGAACGAAGGTCGCCGACTCCTTCGCCAGCCGGTCGAGATGAGGCGTCTGAATGACCGGATGGCCCATGAATCCGTAGTCGGTCCAAGCCTGATCGTCACCGAGAATGATGACCACGTTCGGGGTGGCGGCAGTGGCGATGACGGGAAAGAAAACGGCGGCGAAAATCAGGCACGCCGATTGCGTGAGTGAGGTTCGGCAAGCGAGCACGTCTTATCTCCGGGACGGGGGGAACACGCGGGCCGGAACATTCGCACCAGAGTCGATATGAATGAATTGTCAACGACTTGGGAAGCGCGTCGGGTCCGGCAGGATCAATTGACAGGGGCGGAAGTTGCTCGTCTAATGCTACCGGTTGTCGACGGTGTTGGCAGAGAAAAAGTGCAACGTCCGGGGTGATCGTCTCGACGGCAGCAACCGGTCCGATCACTACACCGTCATCGTACAGTTCAAACGCTTTGAGAGGAACGGTTCATGCAGAAGAATGGTGCGCGATTGGTGTTTGGCGCCGTCCTGGCGGCGCTCGTCTTCGTGATGGGTCAAGACGCCCAGGCCCGTCCCAAGTACATGGGTGCGTTCAACGAAGCGTATCCGGCACTGAAGGCGCAGGCCGACACGGTCAAGTGCAACGTCTGTCACTTCGGTGACAAGAAGACGAACCGGAATGACTACGGCATGGCCGTCGGCAAGGCCCTCGGTGAAAAGAACGTTATGGACGCCGAAAAGATCAAGGAAGGCCTGAAGAAGGCGGAAGCCGAAAAGAACGCCGATGGCAAGACCTTCGGCGAACTGATCAAGGACGGCAAGCTGCCGGGCAAGGCCCCGTAAGCGACCGTTGCTGACAACGAATGAACAATGAAGGCCGTCCTCCTCACGAGGGCGGCCTTTGTCTTTCTTGCCGCTCACTTTCGTTTCGTCGCTTCAACGAGCAACTGACGGATGGTGTCGTCCGTCGTGTAGTCGTGCGGCATCTTGCCCGAACGGTTGGCGATTGCGGGGTCTGCCCCCGCGGCCAGCAGCAGTTGTACGATCTGGCGGGCTTCGGCCTGTTTGCTGGCCGTGCCGGGCGCCCCCGTTGTGGTCACCGCGCGATGCAATGGCGTTGATCCCGACCGCCGGCAGGCCTGGTTCACGTTCGCCCCGTGCTCGATCAGCGTCTGCACAGCCGCGGGATTACGGAACCGAACTGCGTGATGCAGTGCCGTGACGCCATTCTTGTCCGTCGCGTGGATGTCTGCTCCGGCTTTAAGCAGTGCAAGCAGCCGCTGCCTCTGATCCACCGGATCGACATCGCGCTCGGCACAAATCTCGGACAAGGGAAGGATCGTGCTCATCGGACCAGCCAGGCATGAGTCGAATCAGGACCGATCACTTCCGAACGCGGAAATTGTCGAAGCGCACCCAGTGTTCGCCATCGGTCGGACTTTGGATGGCGACGAGCCCGAATCCCAGACCCGCCTTAGCTTCTTGAATGGCGGAATAGAAAAACGTCTTGTACTGCCCGGTGAAGGACGGTCCCACTTGCGCATGGGCGTAGGGGCCACGAAGGATGATGCGCAACGGCCCGGCTTCGGGCTTCGCGGGCCAGTACTTCACGGTGAAATTCGACGGATCGCCCTCCTGCCCCGGTTGACCGATGAACTCGACTTCTCCCGGTGCAAAGACGAAGTAACCGTCGATGTTCGTCTTCCGGACGGTGAACACCGACCCGTCTTCGTCAGTCAACGTCAGGCCCGCATAAGCTCCCCGCGGCAGGGCTTCTCCGATCACGCTGACCTCCACCGACGCGATGACCGTATCATCGGTGGTGAACGGCAGGTCGACCTTCAGCATCGGCGCAGGGTCTCCGCGCTTGACCGCGCGGGCCCGTAGTTCGAGGCCGCCGTTACGTACCCGGTAATCCTCCTTGGTCAGCCCGACGACTTTCCACCGGGCCGACAATTCCTTGTCAAACGCGTCTTCAAACAGAAGATCCTCCGCCTGACACCAGGCAGCACCCCACAGGCTCGCCACAATCGCCGTGATCCAGAGTCGCATGCGCATGGCAGACCTTTCACTAAGGAGCGGAGCCAAAGTTACGTGGGCCGGAGGAGGGGATGCTTCTCATATTGCGTGGGAACAGACGTCACCGGTTCGGGCACCAGCACATCGGCCCGCCGACGACCCACCACGCGGATGTAACCCAAGGTACGACCGGCGTCGGCTTCCAACGCGGCGATTTCCGTCGTGTTGTGCGGTGCGATCTGGCGATGCCAGTCGACCCAGTATTTCCATCCGTCGGCCAGGGTGTCTGCCCGCTCGATGTCCAGCAGGCCGGGCCGCCCCCAATGCTGCTTCCACCAGTCCGCACTGTGCAGGAACCACGGCTGGTCCGCGGTCCACCATTCCTGGAGGTGCGCCGGAACCGCCCCGGTCAGCTCGGAGATCAATCCGACCTGGGCAATGCCGATCTGCCCGCCGGGTTTGAGAAACCGGGCGAGAGAGCTCAGAAAAAGGTCGTCCGTGCCGTAATACATGAACGAGTCGATGGAGACGATCGCGTCGAAGAACTCGTTGGCGAACGGCAGCGCACGGGCCTCGACGTGGAGCGGGAAGACACCGTCCTCGACGCCGGCGTCCTGTATCCGTTGGTGGTTTTCCGACACGTTGAACCACAGGTCGGTCGCCCAGACCTGCACGCCGAATTCTCGCCGCAGGAAGATCGATGACATGGCCCGGCCGCATCCCAGGTCGAGGACGCGCATTCCGGGGCGAAGGTCGAGCGATTCCGCAAGCCATTCGGTTAACCAGAGCGGATTCGCGCCGCCGCTGACACTCGCCTGCACCCAGTCCGGGTGATACCGCGACGCCCGCGGGAATCGAGAAGCGATGAACCGCTGGTCCACAATGACGCCCCGTAGCATGCATGCAACGTCTCAAGAAACGCCGCGTCTGCCCGAAATCACACCGCACTTCGCGGTGTCGGTCAAGTGGGAGTCGGGTAGTGTCACTCGGCACCGGGATTGCGTGTGCGGTGCTGAGGCTCGAATCGCCCGGTAGTCGGCGGAGTCGCATCCGTTTCGACGGCGGGTGATTGACCAGCCTGCATGATGGCGCGCCAGCATCCCCGGTGAGTGCGACGGAGGACGATCACAATGTTCAACTACTTCCGGCAGATCGGCCGGCTCTTTTATCAAACCTGGATCGAGTGGAATGAAGACAATGTGCCGCGGCTCGGTGCGGCCCTGGCGTTTTACTCGGCGCTCTCGATCGCCCCGTTACTGGTGATCTCCCTGCGAGTTGCGGCCTATTTCTTTGGAGACGACGCCGCGCGGGGCGAGATCGAGCATCAGATGGATTCCATGATCGGCGACCAGGGGGCCGAAGCCATTCAGGCGATGCTGCAGAATGCCAATCACCCGGAGAACGGCACCTTCGCAACCGTGTTCAGCGTAGTGATGCTGCTGTTCGGGGCGTCGGGGGTGTTTGGCGAACTGCAAAGCAGTCTGAACACCATCTGGGAGGTTAAGCCGAAGTCGGGCCGTGGCATCTGGGATTATGTGCGAGACCGGTTTCTCTCCGTCGCGATGGTGATGGGAGTCGCGTTTCTCTTTGTGGTCTCTCTCGTGGTCAGCGCGATGCTGTCGTTTATCAGCACTTATGTGCTGACGTTTTCCGGCGAGATGGTGATGCTGTCCAATCTGGTGAATGTTGTGGTTTCGCTCGCTGTGTTCACGGGGATCTTCGCGGCGCTGTTTAAGGTCCTGCCGGATGTGATCATCGGCTGGCGCGATGTCTGGTATGGGGCGCTGATGACGGCGATTCTGTTTACGCTCGGCAAAGCCGGCATCGGGCTGTACTTGGGCCAAAGCTCGATGGCCTCGTCCTACGGCGTGGCCGGCTCGCTGGTGGTGCTGCTTGTCTGGGTTTACTACTCAGCGCAGATCGTCTTCTTCGGTGCCGAATTCACGCAGGTTTATGCGAACCGCTACGGGAAAAAGATCGTCCCCACCGACAACGCGGTTGCAGCGCCGACCAAGCAACACGGGCAGATGAGCCCGGCGTGATGAATGCGCCTGGAGTCCGAACTCATTTCGTTAGCAGCAGGCGCGAGACCAAGGCTGCCAGCACGCCGCCGATGATCGGTCCGATAACAGGGACCCACGCGTAGCCCCAGTCGCTGTCGCGCTTGCCGGGAATCGGCAAAATCGCATGCACCAGTCGCGGCCCGAGATCACGGGCCGGGTTGATGGCGTAGCCCGTCGTTCCGCCGAGTGAGAGCCCGATGCCGAACACCAGCAGCGCGACGGGCAGCAAGCCGAGTGAGCCCAGTCCGATCGGTGCCGACTCTTCCACACCAGGATACTTAACGCTCGCGGGAGCCATCAGAAAGATGGGCAATACCAGCGCGAACGTGCCCACCGTTTCGCAGAACAAAGCCTGCAGGTTCCCGCGAATGTTCGGTGCAGTGCAGAAACAGGCCAGCTTGCCATCCGCGTCGTCACTGGCGAGGAAATGCGCTCGATAAAACGCAAAGACCAGCGTGCCTCCGGTGATGGCTCCCAGCATCTGGGCGAGGATGTATTCGGACGCCTTCATCATAGTGAACTTGCCGGCGGCGACGTTCGCCAGCGTGAGAGCCGGGTTGAGGTGAGCATCGCTGTACGCGGCGCTGCAGAACGCGCCGATATACACTGCCATCGCCCACCCCGCGGTAATCACGATCCACCCGGCGTTGTGCCCTTTGGTCTTCGCCAGCACCACGTTCGCTACCACGCCGTTACCGAATAGCACGAGCAGCGTCGTCCCGAGAAATTCCGCGACAAAGGGGCTCATGGCACGCTCATCAGAGGGGATCAAAGAAAGGGTCACCGATTGGCGGACCACCCTATCAGAATGCGCTGCGTTCCGCATCCATTCGCCTGATCGGGCCGACTGATGCGAACCCCAGCCCGATTCGTCGTGTCAGGACGTCCGCGGGAGCAGCCCCTCTTCGATCATCTTGATGGCGGTGTTGAGGTACGCCTTGTTGTCGATCGGCGTCCCAAAGCGCTCGGTGAAGTGTTTGCGGTTGTCGAGCCAGAAAAAGATGATTCCCATGACCATGACGCTGAGTTGCCGGGCATCGAGATCGCTGCGAAGCAGGCCCTGCCGCTGCGCGACTTCCATGCGTTGCTGCAGCAGATTGAGGAGATCGGGTTCGCCGGGCCAGACCTGATAATCGCCATCGACTCGCGTGCGCGCACAGAGCCGCAGAGCCAGTTCGTTCTCGCCCACGTAGGTCATGATCCGCATCATTTCCGTGCGCAAATTGATTGGCCGGTTCGCAGCCCGGGCCGCGGCCGGAAACCGTTGGGCGTATCCCTCGACGACCCGGCGTTTGACAGCGGTGTACAGCGATTCCTTGCTGCCGAAGTGATGCAGAATCAGCGGATGGGCGACCCCGGATTTTTGGGAGATTTCCCTCAAGGATGTGTCCGCAAACCCGTGTTGAGCAAAAAGTTCGAGCGCGGCGTCCAGCACCGCGGTGCGGACGGCGTGCGGATCCCGAACCCGACGTTGCGCTTGCGTCATGGGAGTTCTCGCTGCCGGTGAAGGGGTCACCGTAAGTCTTGTTGCCGCCGGGGATTCCATGCAAGGCGTCCAGCGTACAGACTGAGTGTCGCGCTGGCCAGACGACTTTGGGAAACGCGGATGTCGCAATTGACGACTCCGCCCCCGCTGCTATCATACTAACCAGTCGGTCAATACTATTGACCGCAAGGTTAATAGTTGCGAGGTGGAAAATGACGCGGTCGTCCAAGTTTGGCGGGTGGTTATCGATCGGATTGTGGGGACTGGTGATCGCCGGTTGCAGCCGCACCAACGCATATGTCGAACCCCCGCCGCCGGAGGTCACGGTCGCAACGCCCCTCAAGCGCTCCGTCACCGAGTATCTCGAATTCACCGGTCTGACGCAGCCCATGGAAACCGTCGAAATCCGGGCGCGCGTGAAGGGCTTTCTGCAGGAGCGGCATTTCGTCGAAGGGGGCGAAGTCAAAGAAGGACAGTTGCTCCTGGTGATCGATGAAGAGCCGTTTCAGATTCAGTTGGACGCCGCCCGAACCCACTTGAAAGAGGCCGATGCGGCACTGGAACAGGCGACCGCGTCCAAAGCCCGAGAAGTGGCCCAGGCGCAGTTGAAGCTGAGCCAGTCGCAACTGTTGCTGGCACAACAGGAGGAACAGCGGCAGCGGGATCTGTTCGAGCGAAAAATCAACACGCAGGCCGACCTGCAGCAGACGTTAGCCGCGCGGGAATCCCGTGAAGCCGATGTCGAATCCGCACGGGCCCGCTGGGAACAGGAAGTCGCCAGCTATGACACGACCATTCTCTCGAACCGGGCGGCGGTCGAGTCCGCGAAAGTCGCGGTTCGCAACGCCGAACTGGATTTGAGCTATTGCCGGATGCACGCGCCCATCAGCGGCCGCATCAGCCGCGTGAATGTGGATATCGGTAACCTGGTAGGTGACGGCCAATCTTCGGTTTTGGCCACGATCGTGAAGATTGATCCGATTTATGCGTACGCCACGATCAGTGAGGCGGATGTCCTGCGAACACCGGCTCTCCGCGGATTCGGTACCGGCGGAACCCAGCAGAAGGTCTCTGTCGAACTGGGCGTACCCAGCCAGACGGGTTTCCCCGTGGCGGGGGAGCTTAACTACTCCGACCCGAGCTTCGATGGGACGACAGGCACACTGCGGACCCGCGGCGTGTTTCCCAACGAAGACCGATCGCTCCTGCCCGGTATGTTTGTGCGGATGCGGATCCCGGTGGCGGAGAAAGCGGATTCGCTGCTCGTTCCGGAACGCGCGCTCGGCACCGATCAATCCGGGAACTATGTCCTCGTCGTCGGCGCGGAAGACAAAGTCGAATACCGCGCTGTGAAGACCAGCGTCGCCATCAACGGATTACGCGTGGTTGAAGGACAACTGGCCGAAGCGGACCGGGTGATTGTTGAAGGCCTGCTGCGGGCACGACCGGGAACGAAAGTGACTCCGTTGGCCATGAAAGAGCCCGCGACGGAAGTCGCAATCGAGACCTCACTCTCCGGTCGACGTTAATCCAGTGCTGATTCTGTCCGATGCTGTCCCGCACGTTTTTGATCGAGCGATCTCATGTTCTCGAAATTCTTTATCGAACGGCCGATCTTCGCCAACGTCATCGCGATTGTGACGATGCTCGTGGGCATTGTCGCGCTGCAGGTGTTGCCGATCGAGCAATACCCGGAGATCACGCCCCCGACAGTGCAAGTCGCCGCAGTCTATCCCGGTGCGAATGCCGAGGTCCTGTCCGATACCGTAGCCGGGCCGATCGAGCAGGAGATCAACGGCGTCGAGAACATGCTTTACATGGCCTCGTCGTGCTCCAGCAACGGCGCGTACACGCTGACGGTGACCTTTGAAGTCGGTACCGATCTGGATGAAGCCCAGGTGCTCGTACAGAACCGCGTGGCCGTCGCGATGCCGCGGCTGCCGCAGGAAGTGCAGCGGCAGGGCGTCACCACCAAGAAACAATCGACGAACATCACGCTGGTGGCGTCACTCGTCTCGCCCACTAATAAGTACGACGATCTTTATCTCAGCAACTTTGCCACGCTGCGGGTGAAGGATGCCTTGACCCGCGTCTCCGGCGTCGGTGACGTGCAGGTCATCGGCGGCGGCACGTACGGCATGCGGATCTGGGTCGATCCGGAATCGTTGAAGGCCCGCAACCTCACGATGGAGGATGTCCTCGCCGCCATTCGTGAACAGAACGTGCAGGTCGCCGCGGGACAGGTGGGGCAAGCCCCGACGCCGAAGGAACAGGGCTTCCAGTTCAACGTGTCAGTTCAGGGACGATTGAGTGATCCCGAGCAGTTCGCGGAGATCATCGTCAAGACGGTGGATGATGACCAGGCGGGGATGCGTGTCACCCGCGTGAAGGATATCGCCCGCGTCGAGCTTGGTGCGCAAACGTACGATCAGTGGTGTGAGATTGGCGGTCTCCCCGCAGCGAGCCTGCTGGTGTACCAGTTGCCCGGTGCCAATGCGCTGCAGGTCGCGGAGAACGTCAAGCACGCGATGCACGAACTCGAGGCGAATTTCCCCGAGGGCATCGAAGCGATTATTCCGTTCGATACGACGATCTTCGTCGAAGAATCGATTCACGAAGTTTACAAGACGCTGATTGAAGCCGGCGTGCTCGTGCTCATCGTGATTCTCGTCTTCCTGCAGGACTGGCGGGCGACGCTCATCCCCGCGACGACCGTGCCGGTGACGATCATCGGGGCCTTCGCGGCGATGGCGGCGCTGGGCTTTTCGATCAACATGCTCACGCTGTTCGGGCTCGTGCTGGCGATCGGCATCGTGGTCGACGACGCCATCGTGATCGTGGAGAACGCGGTCCACCACATCGACCGCGGCAAGCTCGATCCGAAGAGTGCGACGATCAAAGCGATGGGCGAGGTGATCGGCCCCGTGATGGGGATCACGCTCGTGCTGATGGCCGTGTTTCTCCCCACCGCGTTTCTCGGCGGGATCACCGGGCAGCTCTATCGCCAGTTTGCGTTGACGATCGCTGCGACGGCGGTGATCAGCGCAGTCAACGCCGTCACGCTGAAACCGGCACAATGCGCGATCTATCTGCGTCCGACGCCTGAGAAGAAAAACTTTTTCTATCGCGGCTTCAACCGGGTGTACGACTGGTTTGAAGGGATTTACACGCGGATCGTGACGGTCGCGGTCCGGCAGACCGCACTTGTGATGGTGCTGTTCCTCGTGCTGGTCGGTGTCACCGGCTGGTGGTTCGTGCGGTTGCCCACTGGCTTTGTCCCTTCGGAAGATCAGGGCTATGCGATCGTTGCCATTCAGTTGCCCGACGCGGCATCACAGCAGCGGACGCGCGAAGTCACACGGCAGGTCAGCGCGATTCTCAAAGAAACGCCGGGCGTGCGCTCATGGTTCCTGCTGGGCGGCATGTCGCTGCTCGATTCATCGGTGACCTCCAACGCCGCGACAATGTTCATCACCTACACCCCGTTCGAGGAACGGGCGAAGGATCCCGCCCTGTCGCAGGAAGCCATCCTCGGCAGCCTGATGGGCAAGTTCCAATCGGTGCGTGAGGCGATGGTGTTCGCCTTCCCGCCTCCGGGGATTCGCGGCCTCGGGGTCGCCGGCGGCTTTGAAATGAAGATTGAAGATCGCGGCGGCGTCGGTTTGCAAGAACTGCAGCAAGTGGTGCAGGAAATGGTGGGGGCAGCGAATGGTCAGACCAGCCTGGCCGGCGTCCAATCGACGTTCCGCGCCGGAGTACCGCAGATTTATGTCGACATCGACCGCGTGAAAGCCAAAACGCTCGGCATTCCGCTCGACTCCGTGTTCGGAACCATGCAAGCGGCACTCGGGTCAGCCTACGTCAACGACTTCAACAAATTC
>DASRYX010000282.1:0-3895 GCA_035686985.1 Planctomycetaceae bacterium
CGGTGGACCTCGGAGCGCAACCAACCGAATGGAAGAAGCATCAGTACGTCACCGACTGGCGGACGATGAAGTTCCCGGAAGAAGCCCGTGTGTATCACGGCTACTGCTTCCAGGCGTTGACCGACTACGCGATGACCAGCGTCGGGATCTGGGCGCACATCGTGGTGCCCCAGCCGGAACTGATCGCGGGGCATCGTTCGGCGGCAAGCTGGCTGCTGCCCTCGGCGACCATTGACGCCGGTCTGCTCGCGTCCGATCTGTTCGTGTGGAACACGTACAAGATCTCCGACCTGCCGTACTCGTTCGATCACATCCAGTTTGCCCGGGCCCTGGTTCCCGGTGAAACACTGACGATGCGGATGTGGATGCGCAGTCGCGAAGGCCGCAAGATGCGGGCCGACTTCGTCTATGTCGATGCAGCGGGCAAGGTCGTACTCAGGGTCGATGGTTATGAGATGGTGGAAACCCGCTCGACCAGCACGCCGGCCGCGCTGGAACCGTCCGCTGCCGCACCGGCTGCTGCTCTGGCAACGAAGTCGGTGACACCCGCTCCGGGGGGGGCTCCGACAAACGCCGGACCCGCACCGGCTCCCGCGCCGACGCCGTTGAAGTCGACCGCGGCCCGCATCATGCCGCAACTCGCGTCACCGTCTCCGGCCCCGATGCCGCTCGGTCATGTGAATGGCCAGACCGCGAAGCCCGCCGCCCGGGTGGTCGCCGCACCGACGCCGACGGTTCGTGCCGGTGACATCGCCGAGTTGCCGATGATCGACAGCGCGCAGTGGACATCACCGACGGAGCTGGTCGCTGAGATCCAGCTCGATCCGACGAAGGATCTGTTCCTGGTGCAGCACACGTTCGGGGGCAAGCCGTTGTTGCCCGCCGTGATTGGCCTAGAAACGATGATTCAGGCCGCTTCGCTGACGCAACCCGGTCGCGTGTTCGATTCGATCCGTGAGTTCCAGATCATCGCGCCGTGCAAGTTCCGGGATCAGACCCCGGCGACGGTGAAGGTGGTCGCGCAAGTGCAAGGCGACTCGGTCGATTGCCGGTTGATGAGCACGACCGGCAAGGAAGTCGTCTACCAATCGGTGACGGTGGTCTTCGCCGATCGGGCCGAACCAGTGCTCGCTCCGACGCTGGACTCGGCTCCGTTCCCGTACTCGCCGATGAACTATGCGGAAGGGAAGCAGGCTCAGCTGCTGCATGGACCGTTGTTCCGCTGCCTGAAGAGCCTGTGCCTGCAACGGGACGGTGGTTTTGCCAAGGTGGCGGCGGCGGCGGCGAACAACCTCGCGGGACAACGCCAGGGTTCCAAGTGGTTCCTGCCGACGGCGACGCTCGATTCCTGCCTGGTGGCCACCGGTGTCGACCTGTTCATCCTGATGAATAAACGGACCGAGATTCCGCATCGCATGGAAGAACTGCGCGTCGTCCGATTGCCCAAAGAAGGGGAAGCGTGCATCGTCCGGCTGTTCTACCGCGGTCACACCGACCGAAATACGACATACGACCTGATCCTCTACGGAGCGAACAAGGACGTGCTGTTGACGGTGAAGAACTACCAGGGCATCCGGACTTCGAAAGACGCCGACTCCTCATTGTGGAGCGGTGAAGCCGAGGGCCGGCTGGATGCCGCGGAACTGAACTGATTCGGACGTAGGGTGGGCTCTGCCCACCACTCGATATGTTAACGATTGCGGGGAGTTGGTGGGCACAGCCCACCCTACGAAGAGTATCGAAGAAGGATGTTCCCGCGCGGAGCGTGGGGCGAGAAGACCAAAGGATCACGGATATGATTGACCTGACAGGCAAGGTGGCGCTGGTAACGGGCGGGTCGCGCGGGCTGGGACGGGCCATCGCGCTGAAGCTGGCGGAAGCCGGAGCGGACATCGTTCTGAACTTCGTCGCGTCGCGCACCGCCGCCGACCAGACGGCCGAGCACATCGCCAAGCTCGGTCGCCGCGTCGCCGAAGTCCAGGCCGACATCTCCGAACCCGATGACATCGCCGCGATGCTCGACTGGATCCGGGATTCGTTCGGCCGACTCGACATCCTGATCAGCAATGCGGCGGTCGGGAATTTCGGCTCGCTGATCGAAACCCGGCCGGAAGAGTTTGATCTGACGATGAACACCAACGTTCGCGGACTGATCATGCTCGTGCAGAACGCGCTGCCGTTGCTCGCCGCGGGAACCGGCAACAGCAAGGTGATCGCGTTGTCCGGCGTGGGTGCACAACTGGCCCAGCCGCATTGCGGACTGATGGGGGCGAGCAAAGCGGCGCTCGAAGCCGCTGTTCGTCATCTCGCGTTGGAACTGGGTGACCGCCGCATCAATTTCAATGCCGTGCAGTCCGGCTGGATCGAGACCGACACCACGCGCACGGCTCCGGAGTTCGAGCGGTTGCTGTCGGCTCAATCGTTCCGGCAGATGACGGGTGACCGTGTGCTGACCGCGGACGATGTCGCCAACGCGGTGTTGTTCCTTGCAAGCCCGCTCAGCGACCTGATTCAGGGCCAGACGCTCATCGTCGACGGCGGTGCCGCCGTCCGCGTGTGATGATGCCTGTTTAGCCGCGACGCGCAGCGGAGCGCTTCACGCGGCTCGTGAATTCAACACAGCCTCCCCGGACGGGTCGCGGCTAAACAGGGCGGAAGTGTCATGGGTCTGTGGTCCGCTCTCGCACAGGCGTGGTTGGTGCAGCGGACCGCGCGCGACATCGCGCATTACGGCCGGGTGATCAAGAAGCCGCGCGAGACGCAGCACAAGCTGTTGCTCGATCTCGTCCGTCGCGAGCAGGACACCGGCTACGGCCGCGATCACCACTTCCATGAGATCCGCAGCATCGCCGACTTCCGGCAGCGCGTGCCCATCTCAACCTATAGCGATGTTGAACCCTACATAGAACGGGTGAAACAGGGTGATACCGAAGCGCTGTTTCATCAGCAGCGCGTGGTCATGTTTGCCCTGACGAGCGGCACGACGCAGTCCCGCAAATTCATCCCCATCACCGAGCGCGTCCTCGATCAGTATCGCCGTATGTGGACCGCGTGGGGACTGCTGGCGTATGCCGCGCATCGGCAGTTGTTCCGCCATGCGCGATTAACCATCGTCAGCGACTGGAACGAATTTCCCACGTCGGCGGGCATCCCCTGCGGCAGCATCAGCGGCATGACCGCCCATCTGCAGAACTGGGTCGTCCGCCGCGGCTACGTGATGCCCGCCGTTTCCGGCAAGTTGAAAGATGTCCGCGCGAAATACTACCTCGCGTGGCGGCTCGGCATGATGCGAACGATCGGTTCGTGGTTATCTCCCAACCCCAGCACGCTGCTGCACCTGGCACGGTTTGGTGAGAAGTACGCCGAGTCGTTGTTTCGGGACATCTACAACGGCACGCTGTCCAGCGAGTTTGAATGGACCGACGAAGTCCGCACCGCGGTGGAGCCGTTGTTGAAGCCGAACTTGGAGCGGGGCCGGCAGCTCGATCATCTCTTTGAGGAGAAGGGGCGGTTGCTCCCGAAAGATGTCTGGCCGGAACTGGGTCTCATCGGTTGCTGGACCGGTGGCAGCATGGGGACCTATCTCCGCAGCTTCCCCGAGTTCTTCGGCGACGCGGCAGTGCGCGATCTGGGCCTGCTCGCCAGTGAAGGCCGCATGACATTCCCGCTCGCCGATGGAACACCCGCGGGCGTGCTGGAAATCGTGAGCAACTTCTTCGAGTTCATCCCGGTGAGCGAAATCGATTCACCACAGCCGACGATTCTCGAAGCGCACGAACTGCAGGAAGACGGCGAGTACTTCATCCTGCTGACGAACGCGAGCGGGCTGTATCGCTACAACATCCACGACGTCGTCCGCTGCACGGGTTTCCAGGAAAAGACTCCGCTGCTGGAG
>DASRYX010000283.1:0-10956 GCA_035686985.1 Planctomycetaceae bacterium
CGAGACTTTGGCGTGCGGATCATGACACGTGGTGCAGCGCATCGTTCCTTCTGATTGCTTGTAACAGCGGCTTTGCATCAGGCCCGCGGGTTGAAAGCGAGGCAGGACACGCGATGTCCGCACGAGCTCGGACGCCTTCAATGATTCCGGGAGCCGATGACACGCACCACACGTTTTCAGTTCATCGAGCCCCGTAGGCCAGCGATTGGCAACGCTCAGATTGGTGTTCGTCTGGCCCGCCTGCTGAGCCTCGACATGGTCGCTTCCGGGGCCGTGACAGCTCTCGCAGCCGACATGCGGAATCACATTGACCAGCTGGTGATTTTCAATCTTCGCCTGCGTGGTGTGGCAACCGATGCATTGCTTCAGCTGCCGCTCATCCACCACCTTGCCGAAGTGCTCGACGTCTTCCGCGGGACTGTCGATATACGGGTGCCCGACCGTCAGGCCGAGTCCCTCGAGCTGACGATAAAACGTCATACGGTGCTCGAGGCCGACCGTAGCACCGTCACGGCGGGGGAGCAGCGTCAGAAACGTGACAGCATGGGTCCCCGAGCCGAGGGCATACGTCAGCGGGAATCGTTTATCCCCGAAAGTGTCCGGCAGGGACGCGGACAATCCTTCTCCATCGAGGTGATAGTGAAATATCTGCTTCCATTTCGGATCGTCGAATGTTTTCCCCGCGAGCAGTCGCGCAACATCGGCGTTTTCTGCAAGTGAAAACGTACGAGCATGCCCGCTGGTATTGTAACGCTCGGCGACTGACTCATGGCACGACACGCAGGCAGCGGATCCCGCGAACCGCGCGGTACCAGAAGTCGTGCGGTCAGGTGCGCGATGCCACGCCGTGCGGCCCACCCAGACGCCGACTAGCGCCAGCGCGATCAGTCCGGCGAGAATGGTGAAGCGGCGCGGCATGAACATGCTCAACCAAGAAAAAAGGCACGCTCTGTGATGAACAGAGCGTGCCTGCAGACTACAGCGTGCGTCCCGCGGCGGGATTAGAACTCGCCCTGCACTTCACCGCCGGCGCGGGAGTGAGCGGCGTTCCATACGTTCGAGTCGACGTTGTCCGAAGCGAACTTGACGGCACCGTCGCCCATCAGCACGTGCACACCGCCGGTGTGCGTGCTGGATGCGGGACGGAATCCGTCGTGGACGCCTTCGTCGTTCTCGCCGTTCCACGTCGTCTGGTCAGCGCGGTTGTCGTTCGGTCCGCCATCGCCCGTGCGAGCGGTGGTCGCTCCAGGCTGAAGGAAATTACCCGAATTGCCGTTGTTCTGTTCGAAGCCCGACATGCTTCCACGGGAGCCACCGCGGCCCAACGTCCCCGTGACACCGCACGATCCTTCCACCATCCAGCGGTTACAGCGTGTTCCCGGTGCGGCACTGGCCCCCCCTGCACCGGCACCACCACGGACGGCGACCATACGGCCACGCCACACTTCGGCAATCGCGATCGTGTTGCTGGAACCGTCTTTCAGATCGGTGACCGACACGCGGGTGGCCCCGACGTTATCCATCTGGAAAAACGCCTTCAGTTGATCCGTGGGGATCGTTCCAGAGGTCGTGGCAAACCCCAGTTTCGATTGGGCACTGGCGGAAACAACGCCTTCATAGTTGCTCCCTGTCGATGACCCGTTGCTGGGCGGAGTCGAGTCGGACGGGCAGATATAGCCCGGAATGACCTGATTGTTGATCGCGGCCCAGGAAGCCGAGGATCCCGGGCAGGTCGCCTGCGAGTGATGGTTGACGAAATCGATGCGGTTGTAGGCCGGTGCCTGATCGATGAACGGCAGGACCATGACGCGCCAGGTGTAGCCCCCCTGGTTCGTCCAGCCGTCCGGGCCACCCGCGCAGTCCATGCCGTTGTTCCAGGTCTTGTACGGCGGGAAGACGCCGTGAGTGTCGTGATAGTTGTGCAGCGCAAGACCGATCTGCTTGAGATTGTTACGGCACTGCGTGCGACGGGCGGCTTCGCGGGCCTGCTGCACGGCGGGCAGCAGCAACGCGATGAGGATGGCGATGATCGCGATCACCACCAGCAGTTCGATCAGGGTGAAGCCGAGCCAGCGGCCTCGGGGAGACACGCGGACAGAGGTTTTCATAATGCACTTTCCGTGAAAAAGAAGAAAAGGTGATCCAATGCTCTGCAGCGGAAATCGAACTTCCTGCGTGATAGAGAACAGTAAATTACGGGTATGTCCCCGATGACGACCACGAATTACAAGCCGTCATCAGTTGCAGGAAACTGCGATTGACGGAAATCGTATCGGTAACGGCCGTTCCGTTCCAGTGGAAAATCCGGTAAAGCACGGGTTATCGGAAGTCAGCGAGCTGATTTTGACTCTACGGCGAGCGGCTTGCGACTTCGCCGGTGAGCAAAAAATCACTTCTTCTTGCTGAATTGCTTCACGTACTCGGGGTCTTTACCCAGCTCCGTGGCCGGGGGTGCCAACTTTTCCTTCGGAATGCCCGCGGCCGGGTCCGGAGCGCCGCAGCCGGCAACCGTCAACAGCGACGCAACGACCGTCAGACAGAAAAACGCATGCAGAGATTTCATGGAGCGGTCCTCAGGGTCCGGATCAGTTTGAGATAAGCGAAATGGAATTCAGGCTCATGCATCGGCAGTTTACCGTGTCACATTCGGAGTTGCGAATCTGAATTCCACGTGAAGCTCTGAATTTCATCGGCTTCGCGTCATTCGCCCAGCGTCGAAGACAAATTACGGGCCAGGATCACGACCGGCCCGGTGGGTTCGTCCGCGATCAATGTCCGTAACAGGCCTTGTGCTTGGCCCGGGTCACCGGCTTCCAATAGCAACTGGGCCTTCGCCAGACGGACCTGCGCGGAGTCTTCTTGAAGGCCGGTGATCGCTCGCGACAAATCACCCGCCACATAGTGAAAGACTGCCGCCGCCAGAGAATCGTCGTCTGATAACCGCGCATCGCGCGGCCAGTTCAACCGCTCGCGGATGTCCGACGCCGAAAGACGACTGACCAGCAGGCTGGTTCGCAGGCGAAATTCACTGCTGCGACCAGCGATGACGCGATCTCGATAGCCCATCGCCAACTGATTGGCAAAGAATTCCTCTCGCACCGCGTGGTGGTCGTTTCCCGGAACGCCGTGCAGAACTTTCAGCGCGGCGTAGTGCATCTCCATCGCCCGGAAGACGCGAGCCAGTCGCAGGCTTTGATTCGCCGCCGCCGAGTGGTCCGGCCAGGCGAAGAATTCGATTGGACTCGATCCCGACACACTCGCTGTTTGATACGTCCAGGCGCCGCGATCGACGAATTGGCGCAACGACAGAGTTTTCACGATCTGCTGCGTCACATCGGGATCACCCGCTACGCCGTAAACGAGACTCACGGCATCCAGAGAGCACGGCTTCCAGACGGTCGGTTCCAAGGCGGTGATCAATTCCAAGTCTTCGCCGGGGACAACCAGCAGCGTAATTCCGCGCTCACGGGTTGTCTGCCACCAGCCGCCCCACGCTCCATCGGGTCGCCGGTGCGGTGTCTGCCAGCGTCGCGACAGATCGCTCGTCAACAACACGTGCTCTTTCAAGCGGCTGTTCAGCAGCGCGCTGACCGGCGTATCGAACGGCTGCGCGCTGTTCAAAAGATGCCAGCTCAGTAGACCGGCTTCGCGAACTCCGACACAGTGGGCATTCCCTTTGACGGTGGTCCCGGCGACGGAGGCCGCAAAGGCGTCCGGATGCAGCTGCGGATCGAGCCCCCAACCGAGGCCGCTCTCACAACCGCTCCAGGGATGCGTGGCAGTCCAGCAGACCCACAGCCAGACTGCTGCGTAAACCGCGGCGTGCCATCGCGGCGATTCGTCGAGCATCATGGCCTGTTCTGCACTTCGTTGCGGACCCGGCGTCCGCCTAGGCGGTGACTGTTGCTTGTCCGCAGTGACGGCGTGCAAACCCGGCGAAAGCGTCATCATCAACATCAGCCCCACGGCCGCGAGTGGCAGGTTTTCCGCGGAACAGCACGCGAGAAAGTGGGCAGCCACGAACGCCACCAACCGGCGCCATGAGGGGCGTTCACAGGCCGCGAGCAGAGATATCCCGCTCAGCAGCAGGAAGGCGATTGATTCCGCTGCACTCAGGTCAGTCCACCAGGGATGCCATCCCGCGGCTTGCAGATACACGACTCCTTCGGCTATCGCAGGCCAGGTCTGAATGAGCGAGTTGCGGAGCGTCATCACCCCCGCGGGAGTGAGACTTGCGACGATGAACGCAGCGGCGATCCTTCCTGCGCGGCGAGCCATGTTCGTTGGCGTTTGCCAGATTGTCACCACGCACGCAAGAAGCCCGACGATCACGCGCGGCCCGAAGTTTGCCCACCACGCCAGCAGCAGTAAGACGCGTGCGAATTGCCACCCGCTCGGCACGTCGTCCCACCGTTCGATGGCGAGGAATACCGCAGTGAACCCGATGACATCGAACAACACGGGCACCGGTTCACCCGCCGAACGCATGGTCAGCAGCGTTGCGAGCAGTGCGATGCCGGTCGTTGCCCAAGAGTTTCCTGGATTGGATGTGGCGATTCGCTGCAGCAGCAACCGAGTGAGCAAGAGTCCGCCGATGATCTTCAGGCCCATCAAACCGGAGACGCCGAACATCTCAAAGAGTGCGTAGGGAATCACGCCACCGAGCCAGTCGGCATCGTTCCCAGTCGAACCGGCGATCAGATCGGCCGTGGGATGCCAGCTGCCGGCAACGACTGCTCGTCCGCGGCTCAGTTCCCACCACAGGCTGTTTTCGGTAACGGGATGCAGCGTGATCAGCAGCGCAGCGAGCCAGATCCCGGCCACGGCGTACTTTCGCCCGCGGGGTCGTCTCGCCTGATCAAACGCAGCCCCTGTCATCGATTCCTTCCGGCACGAACGTTGCAACCGGCACGATCATAGCGTGCGACCTTCCCGCTTCGCAGCCTGCCAGCCCCGAGATGCAGCTTCCGTCTGCTGGCTCGAATGACGGCACGAGTCATTTCCCTGCTCGACCGAGCGCTGATCCTGAAATTTTCACGACGTGGGGCTGATCCAATCACAGGATGCCCCTGAACTTTGTGTATGCTGGTGAGGTGCATAAACTGGATCGGCCGACGGTTGCGGCTTCTCATCGTTGCGATGCCACACCGACGAACGAAGGCACGGGTTTTCCCAAAGTCAAACTTGTGCCGAACGCGGTAGCCATGGCGTCCGCAGGGATGAGGGACAGTGATGACGTTGGGTGAAGATGGTCCGCTCGGCTCTTCAAGTAACTCCCGCTTTCAGAACGCGCCGCAGCGTTCGGATGATGCGCTGCAGCAGGCGACGGAAGTGTTAACGCAGAAGACCGTCGCCCTTGCGGAGTCTCAGGCGGTCATCCGCGCGATGCTGGAAGCGACCGACAACGCGATTGTCGTGATGGATGCCAATGGCCACGTTGTCGCTTTCAACCAGCGGTTCATCGAGATGTGGAATCTGTCGCTGACGGCGGACCACCGTCTGGATTCCGACTCGCTGCCGCAAGTGATGGCTCGTCAGTTGGAAGACTCGTCGGCGTTTCTGGCGGCCATCAAGCAAACGACGCTCCCGGCGCCGCATCAGGCGGAAGAACTGCGACTCGCTGACGGTCGCATCATCGAGCAGGTATCGGCGGTTCAGTCTGTCGACGGCGTCGTCCGCGGCAGCGTCTGGAGTTATCGTGACGTCACCGAACGGCAGCGCGCGGAATCTTTGCGAAATCATCTCTCTGCGGTCGTTGAATCTTCAGATGATGCCATCATTACAAAAACGCTCAACAGCATCATTACGACATGGAATCCTGCTGCAGAGCGGATCTTTGGTTACCGTGCAGAGGAAGCGATCGGACGTTCGATCGTCATGCTGATTCCGCCTGCCCGGACTCAAGAAGAGGAATATATTCTCAATCGGCTGAAACGCCGTGAGCGGATAGATCACTATGAAACGGAGCGTGTGCGCAAGGACGGGCAGACCATCACGATTTCGTTGACGGTCTCGCCGATCCTGAACGCCGATGGTCACGTGATCGGGGCCTCGAAGATTGCCCGCGATATCACCGAGCAGCGCCGCCAGGAACGGGCGCGTCTGGCCAGCGAAGAACGACTTCGTGCCGTCGTCGAGGCGACCCCCGAGTGCGTGAAGATCGTCGCACCGGATGGTTCGCTGGAATACATGAACCACGCCGGCCTGTGCATGATCGAGGCCGAATCGGAAACCGCCGTCGCAGGCGCCTGTGTGTTCGATCTCGTCGTTCCGGAACACCGTAACCCCTGGATTCGCCATCATCATGCCATCTGTGCGGGGGAACGCGCGAGCTGGCAATTTGAGATCATCGGATTGAAGGGCACACGGCGGTGGATGGAAACGCACGCGGTGCCGCTGCCACGGTCGGACGGACTCCTCGGTCAACTGGCGGTCACGCGGGAAATCACCGCTCAAAAACGCATGGAAGCCGAGCGCGAAGAACTGTTGCAAAGTGAGCGCTTTGCGCGAATGGAAGCCGAGCGGGCCAGTCGTCTCAAAGATGAGTTTCTCGCCACGTTGAGTCATGAACTCCGCACACCATTGAACGCCATTCTCGGCTGGTCGCAGATTCTGGGAATGCACAAATCGTCCCCGGAAGAAGTGGCGGAAGGCGCGGAAGTCATCGCGCGTAATGCTCGCGCACAGGCGCAGCTGATCGAGGACCTGCTCGACATGAGCCGCATCATGTCGGGGAAAGTCCGGCTCGATGTCCAGGCGGTTGATCTCGCATCGGTGGTCGATGCCGCCGTGGATGCAGTTCGGCCGGCCGCCGATGCGAAGGAAATCCGTCTCCGCAAGATCCTTGACCCGCACGCAGGCCCCGCCTCGGGCGATCCTACGCGGTTGCAGCAGGTCGTGTGGAACCTGCTGAACAATGCGATCAAATTCACCCCGAAGGCGGGGAAAGTGGAAGTCCTGCTGGAGCGCGTGAACTCGCATCTGGAGATCACCGTTCATGACTCGGGCATCGGCATCCAGCCGGAGTTGCTGCCCGTTATCTTTGAACGGTTCCGGCAAGCCGATTCATCGACGACCCGATCGCACGGCGGACTAGGGCTGGGGCTATCGATCGTGAAGAGCCTGGTGGAGTTACACGGCGGCACAGTGAAAGCGAAAAGTGCGGGCGAAGGCCACGGAGCCACATTCGTCGTCAGTCTGCCGCTGGCCCCGATTCGCCCGCCCCAAGAGAAGCGCGAGCATCCACGTACGCCCACGGACCCTCCCGCGATCTCCACGGACGTGGACTTATCCGAGATCAAAGTCCTTGTGGTTGACGATGAAGCGGACGCACGGAATCTGGTGGAGCGACTCCTCGAACAATGTCATGCCACCGTGCTGACGGCGGGGTCTGCCGACGAAGCCGCGAAGCAGGTCCCCGCGTTTCAACCGAATGTGATCGTCAGCGACATCGGCATGCCCGGCACCGACGGTTATCAGTTCATGCGCCGGATTCGCGCCATGTCGGCCGATCAGGGAGGACGCACGCCCGCCATCGCGCTGACCGCCTTCGCGCGCTCCGAAGATCGAACCAAAGCGATGATGGCCGGTTACACGATGCACATTGCCAAGCCCATCGAACCTCAGGAGTTGATTGCGACCGTCGGTAATCTTGTCGGACGGTTGAAGACTCAGGACGGTACCTCGTGTTGAGAGTCTCGCATTCGTGCTCAAAACTTTTATCGCCGTAGGACGAATGAATGCCAGCCGCGTTCGATGAGCGGATTCTCGTCCTGCTGCCGACCGCCCCTGATGCCGAACGCACCGCGCAACTGCTCGAAGCGGCCGGTCTAGCACACACCCTTTGCAGCGACGTGCCAGACCTTTGCCGCGAGATCCAATCCGGCGCCGCAGCGGCGTTGTTGACCGAGGACGTTTTCGACATCCATCAAGACGGCTGCCTTCAGACGGTCATCGACCAACAGCCCGCGTGGTCGGATTTTCCTTTTGTGGTGCTGGCGTCGGGACGGGCGCACGCGGCTCCACCCTCGATCAATGCGACCTTTGTGCAACGGCCGATCAAGGTCAGTTCGCTGATCAGCGTGCTCCGCGCCACGTTGCGCAGCCGCCGCCATCAGTACAGGATGCGTGACCACCTCGTCGAGCAGACGCAGTCCGAGGCGGAACGCAATCGGCTGATGGAGACACTTCGGCTGACAGTCGATGCCGGTGACTTCGGCACGTGGGATTGGATCGCCGACAGTGATCAGATGATTCTGTCCGATCGCGCCGCCCGAATTTACGGTGTGGAACCGGGGGGCTTTTACCAGCGGGAGCCCATGCGGGCTTTAATCCACCCCGACTATCGCGACAAAGCTCGCGCGGCGGCCGCCCGTTCCATCGCCGAACGGACTGATTATGCGATTGAATATCCGCTCATCCGCGCCGATGGTTCGATGGTCTGGGTCGCCGCACGTGGCCGCGGCGTTCACGATGAATCCGGTCGCTTACTGAGAATGCTGGGCATCGTCCAGGACATCACCGAGCGGAAGCTTGCGGAGGAGTCGCTGCGGGAGAGTGAAGGGCGACATCGTTTCCTGGCGCATCTCGGCGAAGCGACAGAGTCCTTGGTCGATCCCAGTGCAGTGATGGCCGTCAGCGCCCGTTTGCTCGCCGAGCATCTGGGGGCTGACCGGTGCGCCTATGCCGAGGTCGAGAATGAATCAATCTTCGTGATCAAGGGCGACTATTCCACCGACGTCCCGAGCATTGTCGGTCGCTGGCCCGTCGACGCCTTCGGAGGCGAGTGTGTTCGCCACATGCTGGCCAATGAGCCATATGTTGTGCACGACACGGAGTCCGATCCGCGCATCACTGCCGATGATCGTCCGGCGTATCAGGCGACGACCATTCGTGCCGTGATCTGTGTGCCTCTGCACAAAGAAGGCCGGTTCACCGCGGCGATGGCGGTGCATCAGGCGAAACCGAGAACCTGGCACGCGAATGAGATTCGATTGGTCGCGACGGTAGTCGCGCGCTGTTGGGAAGCGTTGGAACGGACACGGATCGTCGCCCAGTTGCGCGAAGCCGATCGCAAGAAGGACGACTTCATCGCGCTGCTGGCTCACGAGCTGCGTAATCCTCTCGCACCAGTCCGCAACGGGCTCGAAGTTCTGCAACTGGCTGGTGACGATGTGCGTGTGGCCCGCGAAGCCCGCGAGATGATGGAGCGGCAACTCGGCCACATGGTCCGGCTGATCGATGACCTGCTGGATGTCTCCCGGATCAGCCGTAACAAGATGCAGCTCCGCCGTGGTCGCATCGCGTTGACCGAGATTGTTCACACGGCCGTTGAAACAGCGCGGCCGGCCATTCAGGCTGAAGACCATCACCTGCAGATCTCCTTACCTGCAGAGCCGCTCTTTCTCTTTGCTGATTTGACGCGGCTCGCCCAAGTCTTCAGCAATCTTCTGACCAACAGCGCGAAATACACGCCGCGTGGCGGGACCATCTCGCTTTCCGCTGAACAGCAACGTGACGAAGTTGTGGTCTCGGTCCGCGACAATGGCATCGGCATTCCGCGCGAAGCGATGGGGCAGATCTTCGACATGTTCAGCCAGGTGGATCGGTCGATGGAACGCAACACCGGCGGACTGGGCATCGGCCTCGCGATCGTGAAAGGGCTCGTCGAGATGCACGGCGGAATCGTCACCGTGGAGAGTGAGGGCCCCGACCGCGGCAGTCTGTTCAACGTGACGCTGCCACTGTTAAATGATTCCGTGGAGACCTCTTCGCGCTCACAGAAGGATCACACCATGGCAAAGCCTGGGCTGAAAATTCTCGTGGTCGATGACAATCGCGACGGCGCCGCGAGCATGACCATGATGCTGAAACTGCTGAAAAACGAGGTCCGCACCGCGAACGACGGTCTCCAGGCGATCGAGATGGCGGAACAATTTCGGCCGGACGTGATCCTCATGGATCTCGGCATGCCGAGGATGAACGGCTATGACGCGACACGGCAGATTCGACAGCAGGAGTGGGGTACGGGGATCATGATCGTCGCCCTCACCGGCTGGGGACAGGATGCCGATCGCACTTTATCACGTGAAGCGGGCTGTGATGCCCATCTCGTCAAGCCGGTCGAGTTGAACGAATTGAAGCGCATGCTTGAGGCCTGCGCCAACGGCTCGATGAATTCGCGATGAAGAATCAGGTGTCCACCGCGATCAACGCTGGACAGAGTTCTGCAGGCTTGGCATCGTTCTGAGAACTCACTTTCCCTGCCTTCACGCCGGTGCTCGCCCAGGATAGTTTCCATGCTCGATCTGTCAAAACTCCCGGAAATGGTGGCTCACGAGAACGGTGTCAGTCGCAGACTGTTCCTCGCCTATGCCGCGACGCTGGCCGCGCTCCCGTCTCTTTCGCAACGCGCTGGTGCTGAGGACCGGCGCGTGTCGTTCTCGGCGAATCCCTTCTCGCTCGGCGTCGCTTCCGGCGACCCGGAACCGCGCAGTGTCGTCCTCTGGACGCGGCTCGCACCCAAGCCGCTCGATCCCGATGGAGGCATGTCCCCCGAACCGGTCGCCGTGAAATGGGAAGTCGCGTCCGATGAAGGCATGAAGGACATCGTCGCGAAGGGAACAGCGACGGCAATGCCGCAGCTCGGTCATTCGGTGCATGTCGTCGCCGAAGGTCTGCAGCCGGACCGCTGGTACTTTTATCGCTTTCTGGCGGGCGACGCTGTCAGCCCGGTTGGCCGCACCCGCACCTTTCCCGCGGCGAATATCCTCGCGGAAAAGCTGCGGTTCGGCGTTGCCTCATGTCAGAACTACGAACAGGGACTGTTCACCGCCTACGCGCAGATGGCGCGCGATGACCTCGATCTCGTCTTTCATCTCGGCGACTACATCTACGAATCTGGCGGACGCGACGGGCGGGTTCGCAAACACGCCGGGAACGAGATCAAATCGCTCG
>DASRYX010000284.1:0-2968 GCA_035686985.1 Planctomycetaceae bacterium
TGGCAACACACTCGCAACCAAGCCCGCTGCGGCGCCCGCTGGCGTTTCACCACCACCCAGGCGAGAATCCAACTCCAATCCCTCTATCCCCAACCAGAGGTTTTAGGATAGAGCGACTAGTAGGGTCCGCTGTGCGGACCACGCTTTGGCACCGAGAAGATGGTCCGCACAGCGGACCCTACGGGAAGCTAAGACCGGGTGCCCAGAAACGGCTGTAACCGCGTGATGACATCGGTGCTACCGAGTTCCGCCTTGCCGAAGCCGTATTGGGCCCCCAGCTTCACCGCCGCGTCCTGATACTCGGGATAGTTCGACACGATCATCACTGGCGTCGCGCTCATCGCCGCGTCCGCCTTGATCTGTCTAAGGATCTCGGTGCCGTCGGTGTAGTCCGCATCGAGTTTGCGGTTGATCAGCACCAGATCGAACGGACCTTTACGCAACAGATCGAGCGCTTCCGGAGCGGTGTCCGCGGTATCGATCTGGACATCGAAATTCGCTTTCAGAAAGCGATTCAACGAGGACGCGTCGGGAACGCATTGGCCGACGCTGAGAACGGTTCGGGGCATCAGGGCAAGCCGTCAGAAGGATTCGAGCTGGGAAGTGACAATCACGCACTGGGATCGGGTTGGTCTTCGGTGGGATGAAACGCGTCTCCCGGAGGCCGCGGACCGAAGTACTGATAATAGGTGCATTCAATGCGGCCGTTGTAAAGTTTGCGGCGTCGATCGGCCCGCCGCCGGAAATGCCGCTCGAACCCGGGATGTCCGGTGAGGACATAAATCGACCAGGTCGTCAGCGGGTCAAACGCATCCGCCATGTCGTCGTAGATCGCGGCGGCGTGGTCTTCATCCCCCATGCGTTCACCATACGGCGGGTTGCAGATCACCACGCCATATTCGCGCTGCGTTTTCAGTTCCAGCACATCCATCGTGCGGAATTGAATATCGCCCATCACACCGGCGTCCGCGGCGGCGGTTTCCGCCAGCTTGATGGCCTGCGGGTCGATGTCGCTCGCCACCAGTTGCGAGGCAAACTTGCCCTTGATGGCGTCGCGGGCTTCCTCACGCGCCTGCTTCCACGTCTCGCGCTGAATCTGGCCCCACGTTTCGGCGAGAAAATTGCGGTTGATCCCCGGTGCGCGATTGCGACCAATCAGCGCGGCTTCAATCGCGATTGTCCCGGCACCGCAGAACGGGTCGAGAAACGGCCGCTGGGCATTCCAGTAGCTGAGGAGCACGAGTGCCGCCGCCGTGGTTTCCCGCAGCGGTGCGATCCCCGCCACCCGGCGGTAACCCCGCTTGTGCAGACCAGCGCCGGAGGTATCAATCGTCAGCGTCACCTGGTCGCGGAGCAGGCCGACTTCAATGGGATACTCGACGCCGGTCTCCTGGAACCAGTGCCGCTGATACGACTTTTTCAGCCGTTCGACGATCGCTTTCTTCACCACGCTTTGGATGGTGGGGACATGATGCAGCCCCGAGCGGATCGATTTTCCTTCAACCGGAAATTTGCCATCCGCGGGGACCCATTGTTCCCAAGGCAACTCGGTGGTCTGGTCAAAGAGCTGTCCGAAGCTGCGGGCGGGGAAGGAGCCCACCTCGATCAGCACGCGATCCGCAGACCGCAGCCAGAGATTGGTACGGCAGACGGCCAACTCGTCGCCAACGAACCGCACGCGGCCGTCTTCAACCTGCTGCGTGCCGTATCCCAGATCGGTCAATTCTCGCGAAACGACGGCTTCGAGACCAAACGCGGCCGTGGCAATCAAATTCAAACGACTCATTGCGGACACAACTTCAACGGCGAGGAGAAAGATCAGTCAGACAGCCGCTCAAACGGCGGAAACGGGACATGATATCATAGACCGGGAGCGAAGTTTGCTGTCCCGTTTGAGAAATCTCCGAGACATATCGGAATCTGTGATTATGACGATCTGGGTTGACGCCGACGCGTGTCCGGGCGAAGTGAAATCGCTGCTGTACAAGGCGGCTTTGCGCTGTCGGATTCCGGTCGTGCTGGTAGCGAACGCCGTGCTCAATCCGCCGAAGTCAGAATTCATCTCGACGGTGCTGGTTCCGCAGGGAATGAACATCGCCGACCGCAAGATTGTCGAACTCGCGCAGCCGGGTGATCTGGTGATCACGGCGGATGTTCCGCTGGCGGCCGATGTGGTTGCCAAAGGAGCGACGGCTCTCGATCCTCGAGGAATGCTCTACACGCGCGAGACGGTCGGAGCGCGGCTGGCGTCGCGCAATCTGATGGACAATCTCCGCGGCGAAGGCGTGATCACCGGCGGCGGGCCGTCGAACTATGCCCAGAAAGAACGCCAGGCCTTCGCGAACAACCTCGACCGCTGGCTGGCAAAACAGCCGCGTCCGTCGTGATCTGCATGATTGGGTGGCAGGGGCGCACCGCGAAAGCGGAAGCCCCTGAAAATAACGTCAGTGATCCGGGGGCTTCCTGCGGTGCGCCCCCGCCACCCGCCGCGATAAACATGAAGCCGCCGACTTACTTGCGGGACACGACGAGCAGGCCGGCGAGAATGAGTGCCGCACCCACCGCTTTCCGAGGCGTGATCGCCTCACCAAGAAACCACCACGCCAACGCAACGGCGACAATGAAGCTGCCTTTATCGATCAGCGCGACGGTGGAGACTTCGCCTTCTTTCAACGCCTTGTAGTAGAAGACCCAAGAGATGGCGGTCGTCAACCCGGAGGCTCCAAGCCAGAGAAAATGGCGCGACGTGAGCGCGCTCCATTCCGTTCGTGCCACAGCGACCGAGGCAAAGAGAAACACGAACACGGAGACGAACACCGTCCTCACGGTCAGACCGAGCTCGCCGGTGATTCCCGCTAACCCCTGCTTCGCGATCACCGACGTGAATCCGGCGAAGAACATGGACAGGATGGCAAACCACACCCAGCGTTCCATCGGTCACCTTCCATGCCACCGGGCGGCCAGGTCC
>DASRYX010000285.1:0-3015 GCA_035686985.1 Planctomycetaceae bacterium
GTTCATCCGCCTCGCAAACGAGGAGCGGGTTCATCGCACTCAATAAGACCGCGAGAAGGCACGATGACTGAGTCCGCATGCTTTGGCTCCTGGCGATAAGACAATGTGTCTGGATGTCATTCTAGCCAAACGCCGCCCTCATGCTAGGGGGCACCCGGAAATTCGCTGACCGCCCGCAACGACGCCACCATCGCCTCGCACATTGCCGGCCCCGACGACGCGGTGAACGGGAACTGATTGCAGTACTTCGGCGATTGATAACCCGCGTAGCTGCGGGCGTTGATGTCGTGCTCATCCGGCAGATAACCGATGCGGCCGTTGCTGTAACACGCCATCATCACCTGCGGCAAAGAAGATCGTTGCCGAACATCCAGTGCGAACGGTGAAAAGAACTCTGACGAATTTGCCACGATGCCCAGATTGCCAAACCGTAGAGCCTGCACTTCTGTCGCGAGCGTTTCCGGACGTGTTTGATAGTCGGTGAGCATCTTGTCGGTCCATTCGATGTGAAACCGGCACATGGCGGCGACGGCTTTCCATTCATCGCCGCCGTGCCGACGGATCATGTCATCGGGACGATTCGTCATCGAGCGGCCGATCGTTTCCCGCCAGTTCGACGTGTCTTTCGCAGCGAGACGCCGTTCAGCTTCGCGACGGCCGACGAGCAGCTCGTCATCTTGCCAGCGGCGCGTCGGCAGCACGGCGCTGCGCTGGTCCGCCTGTACGATCGACGGTGCGAGCGAGGCATTATTGAGCAATTGTGTCGCGGTGGCGACGAGCCGTTCGCCCGGTTCGCGCCAGCGGTCTGCCGTCATGAAGTCGCGATGAAAATTGGTGTCCCCGCAGGCTCCTTGAATGTAGAGCGCCGTCGCGCCGGGAAAGGCGGCTTCGAGACCATCGCACACGACGCCGGGAATATCACGGCTGACGTCCCACGGTCGCAGTTCCGTGGCGACAGTGGGATGGGCGCCAAAGTTCGCCACCACGGCGAGCGGTCTTCCATCAGCTCGATCAACGCGCAGAACCGTGAGTTGGGAATCGACCACGCCGTTGGGTCGTGTGCGATTGAAGCTCAGGTCCGGCACATCACACGCCGCGCTGCGGAACAACGCCGGTTCCCGCTGATTCCACGCCAGAATTGCCGCGGTTGCGGCCTGACGGCTCGCCCACTCTTCATAGAACGGATCACACGCGCCGACGCCGAGCAACCCACCCGCAGCCGGGGCTTTGTGACTGTGCGAACACGTCAACATGACCGCCGACGGTGCGATGCCGGTCGCGTCGTGAATCAGCAACCGGGTTCGTTCGGCAAAAGCGGCGTCGATGACCATCAGATCGAGCGCGATCACCACGGCGACCTGACCATCGGCTTCGGCGACGAGCGCGGTCGCACTCAGCGGATCATGGATCCGCCGCCACCGGCGCTCCATGTAGTATCCCCATCCGGTCAGTTCGACACCCCAGTACGGAGTGAGGTCGGTTCGCGCCACACCGGCTTGCAACATGCGTAATCTCGCTGGTTCGCGGACTTCTGAAAGCGCTTCCCGATGGAATATACTCCTCACACGGCGAGCGCGTCAGCCTGGAACGAATTCCTCTTGGCAAAGACGATCATGCACATTACTGCGATCCGTGTGTTCCCGGTCAACATTCCCCTCAAGCCCGAACGGCGGATGATTTCCGCGCTCGGGAAACATGATGTCTCGCCGTTCGTGCTCATCCGTGTCGAAACCGACGGCGGCCTCGATGGCGTCGGCGAAGCGACGGTTACGCCGCGATGGAGTGGGGAAACGATGTGGGGCGCCGCGGCGATCATCGAGGACGTTTTCGCGCCGGTGCTGGTCGGTGTCGATCCCTGTGATCATGACGAGATCGATCGCCGGATGGACGCCGTTGCCGTCGACAATTGGTTCGCCAAGGCCGCGATCGAAATGGCGTGTTGGGACATCGCCGGACGTGCCGCGGGCAAGCCGGTGTATGAGCTACTCGGCGGGGCGCAGCGCGGGTTGACGATCCGCAATCGGTTTTCACTCGGGGCTTACCCGCCGGAGGTTGCCGCCCAGCGCGCGGCCGAGCGCGTGTCCGCTGGTTTCGACACCATCAAGGTGAAAGTCGGCACTGTTCCCAAGGAAGACGTAGCACGCGTGAAAGCCGTGCGCGAGGCGATCGGGCCAAAGATCGCGCTCACCATCGATGCCAATGGCGGCTGGTCGTACGAGCAGGCGTGCTGGTCCTTGGCACGGCTCACCGACTGCCATGTCGCACTGGTTGAGCAACCCCTTGTCCGCGGTAACTATACAGAACTGCGAAAGCTTCGCCGCCAATTCGGATGCCGCATTCTCGCGGATGAAAGCTGCTTCGATGAAATCCATGCACGAGAGCTCATCGCCCAGGAATGCTGCGATGTGATCAGCCTGTATCCCGGCAAGCAGGGCGGCATACGCAAGGCGATGCGGATTGCAAAACTCGCCGAGAAACATGGCATTCCGTGCTCGATCGGTTCGAATCTCGAATGGGATGTCGGTGCGGCGACGATGCTGCACTTCATCATCGCGACGAAGAACATGGACGTGGAGCACTATCCCGGCGATTGCCTCGGCCCGTTCTATCACGAAGTCTCGATCGCCAGAAACCCGCTCAAAATCGAAGGCCCGTTTACCACATTGAATGACGGTCCCGGTTTGGGGATTGATGTCGATTGGGATATCGTCGCCCGGTATACCGTCAAACCGTGATCGTCGCTGGTGTCAAGAGGAATCGATGACGACACCGAGCCAATCAAGCGAGTTGGTCTCTGGCGTGTGATCACCGTTTGATAACGTGTGGGCGCGGCGTTTTCTTGTAGGGTCCGCTGTGCGGACCATCGTTAGCGGGATTGGTCCGCACAGCGGACCCTACAATACAGCGGTCGCGGCTCTGAAGAACTCGATGTTCGGGAAAGGAGACGGACATGAGCAGTGTCGGGCTTGGTCCCGCGGGGATTCCGCCGCTGGTCAGTTCTACAGCCGGTGCGGC
>DASRYX010000286.1:0-3170 GCA_035686985.1 Planctomycetaceae bacterium
TCGATGCCACCTTGAAGCAGCCGCTCAAGCCGCTAACAGCGAAACTGTCGACTGCGGTGGAACTCACGCCTTTGAAGCTCGATCCGCTGCCGCCGCGCGAACAGTTGGAAAAGATGGCCGCCGCCCCGGAAAGTTACAGTCAACGCTGGGCCTCGCGCGTGCTGAAGCTCCCAACCGACAAGCCGTTCGCCGATTACCCGTATCCCGTGCAGGCGTGGACCCTCGGCGATTCACTGTTGTGGATCACGCTCGGAGGCGAAGTCGTCGTCGATTACAGCCTGCGGTTCAAAGGGGAATACGGTTACGATACCTGGGTCACCGCCTACGCGAATGATGTGATGGCGTACATCCCCTCAGCAAGGATCCGCATGGAAGGCGGCTACGAAGGTCAGAGCTCGATGATGGTCTACGGCCAACCCGCCGAGCGCTGGGCGTCGGACGTCGAAGATCGCGTCGCAGCGGGCGTAGATCGCGTTGTGGAGCGAGCATTACGGAAAACAGGTGAGTAGCATTGAGGCTTTCCTACCGGCTCATTCCACATTTTGAATCTGGTGCCAACCCCGAATGGCTGCCGACGATCCCGACGAGGCTCTCTTCGAAAAGTGGTACCACCGAAAGACCGCATACTTGGTGGAGCGGCTCGGAGAAGAACGCGATCTTTTGCACTCCGTTATTTCGTTCTCCGTTGGCGGATGGCTCGATTTGTACTACTTCCCGCAGAAATCAGGCACTGCGATCGCAACGAAGGAATTGAGCGGTACACCTGGCGAAGGTCCGTCGAACGATTGTTTTGCGAATTATGAATTAGTCATGTTCAGTCGGCAGATGGTTAGTTCGTACGATATCGATCAAGATTCGCATCGGCTAATTGCCACGATCCTGAATTGGATGGCGCGCTATAGCTTCCAAGCCACGTTGAATCGATTTGACACGTGTGAGTTCCCGGCGGACATGGACTGGATTGGCGGACGGTGCCTGATTTTTGATGCCTACGGTGATACCCCCTCCCAAAGGGAAGGACGGCAAGAGTTCGGTCTGCTCGCGCTGATCGAAATTCATCGATCTGAAATGAACTTCGCGCGTGAGTTCGGTGGAAGTTTTCTACTGGAAAAGCTGAAACAGGCGGGGTACTACCCATACTCTGATTTAAACCGCCGAGCAGTGGCCTAACCGAATCTGCCGACGCACTCAATTCCGCTTTCCGCGGGACATGTGTATCTTACGGAGACCAATTCGCGCAGACAGGGATCCGTCGGCAGGGCAGCGCAGCAATGCAAAAAGTGAAAGCATGCGGGGTACTCGTTTTCCGCAAGCAGCCGATACCGTCATTCCTCGTGATGAAGCATCATCACCGCTGGGACTTGCCCAAAGGGCACCTCGAAGAAGGCGAGTCCGAAAAGCAGTGTGCGATCCGGGAAATGTGGGAAGAAACCGGTATCGGGATGCACACCATCCAGCTCGATCCACGGTTCCGGTACCAGGAAATCTATCACCCGTACGAAGCGCGGTTCGGACCCGGCCGGGTGGAAAAGACGCTCGTGATCTTCCTCGGCTGGCTTGAAAAGGACCACCCGATCACCGTGACCGAACATCTCGGCTACGACTGGCTGCCGTGGAACCCGCCGCACAAGATCCAGAAGTACACGCTCGACCCGCTGCTCGCGAGCCTCGAAGAGTATTTCCGAGAGAATGACATTCAGATCGCCTAACCGCTCGCGGTTTCGCGCCGCGCGCTGAAATAGCGAAAGATTCCGAAGTGTCCCGAATCCTCATCCGCGGCGCCACCTGCATTCTTCCGACGGGAGCCGCACGTGTCGACATCCTCATCGACGGCGAAATAATTCTCGATGTCGATCCGCCGCGCACGGCCGCTGTTGATGAGATCATCGATGCCACGGGCCTGCATCTTCTTCCGGGTGTGATTGACGATCAAGTCCATTTCCGTGAACCCGGTCTCACGCACAAGGAAGACCTCCGGACCGCGACCCGTGCGTGTGCCAAGGGAGGCGTCACCAGCTTTCTGGAGATGCCGAACACCAAGCCCGAGACGATCACCGTTGAGCGGCTGCACGACAAACTCGCGCTTGCGGCGACAAAGTGCCTCGTCAATTACGGCTTCTATGTCGGAGCCACACCCGACAACGTTGCTGAGCTGCAGATCGCGAAGCGCACGCCGGGAATCAAGATTTTCATCGGCTCCAGCACCGGCAACCTGCTCGTCGATCAGCAGGAAGCGCTGGAACGGATTTTCGCCGAGACGACGCTGCCGATCTGTGCCCACTGTGAGGATGAAGCCACCGTGCGGGCGAACGCCGCCGCACTGAATGGCGGGAAAGAGTACGCCGACCATTCCCGCATCCGCGACGAAAAAGCAGCGGTGATTGCGACCAAACGCTCGATCGATCTCGCGTTTCGGCACAACCACCGTTTTCATGTGCTGCACGTCTCCACTGCGGCGGAAACCGAGCTGCTGCGCGATCATCGCGGGCTGATTACCGCCGAGGCATGCCCGCATCACCTGTTTTTCAACACGGATGATTACGCCCGACTCAAGTCGCTGGTGCAGATGAACCCGTCGATCAAGTCGGCCGCGGATAACGCCGGGTTGTGGACCGCGCTCAACGACGGTCGCATTCAGGTCATCGCGACCGATCATGCCCCGCACACGCTCGAAGAAAAAGACCGGCCGTATCCGCAATCGCCATCGGGGTTGCCAGCGGTGGAGAACTCGCTGGCGCTGATGCTCGATGCGGCTCATCGTGGATTGTGTAGCGTCGAGCAAGTCGTGAGCTGGATGTGCGACGCCCCGGCTCGCGTGTGGGACATCGTAAACAAAGGCCGGATTACTCCCGGTTACGATGCGGACCTCGTGCTGGTCGATCTGCAAAAATCCGCCACCATTCACAACCACGAACAAGCGACGAAATGCGGTTGGAGCCCGTGGGACGGCGTGACGCTCACCGGCTGGCCCGTGCAGACGTTCGTGCTCGGCGAAACCGTCTTTAAAGAGGGCGTGATCAACGACGCTCACCGCGGCGGCGAAATCCAGTTCGATCACACCCGAGGCGGCTACTGGGCGACAGCGTAAACCGGCTGTGTGCCACTGGCTCTGCCAGTGTTTTTGTGATCAACAAGTCTGCACTGACAAAGCCCGTGGCACACATCTGCGA
>DASRYX010000287.1:0-3607 GCA_035686985.1 Planctomycetaceae bacterium
GGCTCCCAGCATGCGAATGGTCGCCCGATCGAGGCGGTCACCCACGCGGGCCAGCAGCAGGATGCTCAGCGAGACTTCGTAGGTGTTCTTGACTTCACCCGCCTGCCGCTTCACGAAACGGTAGCCCTTGTCGATCACGGGATCGGTGACGGGCATGCCATTCTCAATGAGCGACAATGTCGTCAGCGCAGTGATCCCGGTCTTGTAGTTGGCGTACTCCCAGCTGCCGTCGGTCAGCTGCTGGGTTTTGAGATAGTCCATCCCTTTGACGCGGGCGGCTTCGATCTGGTCTTCCGTTGCTGCGTGCACAAACGCCGGGGTCAGGACCACCATGCAAGCGAAACAAAAACTCCATCGACGAACGAGATGCCAGGCACTCATGGAGCACTCACTGAAGGGATGTCAGTCTGGACGCGTGAAGTCAGCGATCACGATGCGCTGCAGTGGCGGCCAGTGTACCGCGCGAGTGAGTCGGCTCAAACCGGAATCGGACGATTCCAGGGGCATCGCCGTTCCCACGACGGGTGGGATGATGTCATCGCATCCGTTACAATCGTGCCCTTCAACTGCAGAAAGGGAGGACGGACCCGATGCCCGGCGGACGACAGATCGTGGTGAAGAGCTTGTGCCTGTGGATCTGGTGGTCCTGCTGTGTGTTCGCGTCGGAACCCTTCCCCGAGGCTCTCACCCGGTTTGTCCCCGTCGCGAAAACGCCGCAGTTCACCGGCGCGGGAGAAGGACATTGGGATGCCCGCATCCGGGAGCGCGGCACGATCCTCCACGACGGCGATGTGTGGAAGATATGGTACACGGGTTACGACGGCACCCGGCCGGGCCTCAAGATGCTCGGTTACGCCACGTCTCCCGATGGCATCAACTGGACGCGGTCGCCGGTCAATCCGCTCTACCGCGAACACTGGGTCGAGGATGTCTGCGTGGTGAAGCATCGGGACACCTACTTCATGTTCGCCGAGGGCTTTCTCGATCGCCCTCAACTTTTGACTTCCCAGGACGGCGTGCAATGGACCCGCCAGGGACCACTCGAAGTGCGCAACGTTCGCGGCGAGCGTTTGCCGCGCGGCCCGCTGGGAACACCGACGGTGTGGGTCGAAGACGACACGTGGTATCTCTTCTACGAACGCAGCGACAAAGCCGTCTGGCTGGCGACCTCGAAAGATCAGAAAACCTGGACCAACCTGCAGGATGAGCCGGTGCTCTCCCCGGGTCCGGCGCTGTATGACCGTGACCTCGTGGCCTTCAATCAGATTCTGAAAATCGATGGCGTGTACTACGCGGTCTATCATGGTGCCGCGACTGATCGCACGCCGGCCTTGTGGGCTACGGGCCTCGCGCGCTCGTCCGATTTACGCCACTGGGAGAAGTTTTCCGGCAATCCGCTGCGGCCGATCGAAGAAAACAAATCGAGTGGACAACTCTTTCCTGTCGGGACAGGCTATCGCCTTTACACCGTTCACGACCGCGTAGAAGCACATGAATCACCGCGGTGAGCAAAGCGTCGTATAGGCTCATATTTGTTGGGCGGTGAAGAGTCCGGAAGCCCCACTTCCTGCGCTGTCCAGTTCGCCAGCCCGGTCTGCAGCGACCAGCTTTCGAGATGTCCCTTCAATGTTCCGACTAGCAGCGATTGGCCCTCGTCGACCAGACAGAGCGCGCTGACATCCCCGGCGGCCGTGCCGAGGTAGCGCCGCTGGCGATCGTCGCCAGTCGTGGGAATCATCCACACGTCCCGGTACGCGTCCGGGACGATGAGATAGTCGCCGTCACGGGTCAATTCCATCGTCTGCAGCGAGTAGACGCCGGTGCGATGCGCCGCGACGCTGTCCGTCACGAGATTCCACGTTGCGGCGGAGCCGGATTGGTTATAAGCGGCGACGTGCATCCCCGAGGAAGACCAGACAACCTGCCCCCCTCCGGACAGACAGCTCTGCTGTGACTGCAGGAGTTCGAGCGTCGTTCCATCCCGTCGCTGCAGTTGACCGCTGCGTGTCAGGACAACCATCGACCGCCCGTCCGGCGACCATTCCACACACGAAATGCCAGCGTCAATCTCAAGCTCGGCGAGAATCGAACCGTCGAGCGTCGACCACAGCTTCAACAGCCTGCCACTGAAGAGCGCGACGTGTGCACTCGCCTGGCACGCCGCGATCCGGTTGCAATGCCCCAGCGGAGCGGCGAGGTTCGGGCTGAGTCGATCGGTCGCGGAATGCAGCAGCCCGCAGCGGTGATGATCCAGATAGACGAAGGTGTTCTGCGATGACTGAATCGGATGCACAGCGCACAGGAACTCGGGGGCGAGCGACTGCTGCTGCCGCACCCGGCCGGTGCTCGCGTCGACCAGTTGCCACTCTGTGGGATGGCGCAAAACATGAACATGCCGGCCGTCCGGCGCGATTTGAATCTTCCGAACGGCCGCGCCCAGAGCTTCGACACCTACCGTGGCGGCACTCTCGGAAAGTCCCGAGTCAAGCAGCAGCGGTGATACGCCCGCGGCCAGCACGGCGAGAATCGCCCCGGCGGCCACGATCGAAAGACCGCTGAGCAGGAGCGGGACTAGCCCTCTCCAAACCGAGCGTGATGATGACGGAGAGCCCGACATGCCTTCCTCGACTTTCATAAAGACGTGGCGTCTTATTTAAGACTTAATGTCTGAATATAGACGGTCTGTCTTTAACGTCAAGGGAGGATCAGCAATTTTCCTAAAAAAACAGCCAGCCCTGTGACAGGCTGGCTGAAGTGCGTTTCACTGAAACAGCAGCCTTAGCGGCAGACGGACCATGGCAGCGGGGCACCGGCCAATGGCAGTTTCACCACCTGAACGTGCTGGACGGCATCGTTCTTCGAGATGTCTTCCAGCGCCGCCGCGGAGGGCTCATTGTCGAGATTCAGCACGGCGATCGCGTCGCCACCGGGCTCGTTCTTGAGCCGTCCCACCGCCATGTGGGCGATGTTGACGTTGTGCTTGCCGCAGGCCATGCCGACCGAGCCGATGACGCCCGGTTTGTCGGTGTGCCGGTACAGCAGCAGCAACCCATCGAGGTAGGCATCCAGGTGGAACTGATCAAGCTTCACCAGTCGCAGGAACTGCTTGCCGAAAATCGTCCCCGCCGCGGTGAGTTCGCCGTGATCAGTGACCAGCGTGGCGGAGACCAGCGTGGAAAAGTCGCCCACTTCAGTCGAAGACGATTCGGTGATTTGGATGCCGCGCTCATGGGCGAGCATATCCGCATTGACGACGTTGACGTTCTCGGACAGCGCCGCGGACATCAGCCCCGCCGCAAACGCCGAGGAAATCAGCTTCGTCTTTTTCGTCGCGGCTTCGCCCTTATACATGAGCTTCGCGGCACGAACGCCCCCCTTGTTCATCTGGGCGAGCAGCAGACCGAGCCGCAGCCCCAGATCAAGGTACGCCTGCATGTCGGCCATTTCCGCGGAGGAAATCGGCACCATGTTCACCGCGTGACGAACTTCGTTTCGCGCAAGGAATCCGGTGATGATCTCCGCGGCTTCCACGGCGACGAGTTCCTGCGCTTCATCCGTCGACGCTCCCAAGTGCGGCGTCACCAGCACCTGCGGTAGATTCACCAGC
>DASRYX010000288.1:0-11329 GCA_035686985.1 Planctomycetaceae bacterium
CTGCATCCCCGCGAGCAGGTCCACCGCCGAGTCTTCCCGCAGCTCAACGTCTGCATTCCGTGTGATGCGGAACGGGACCGCTTCCACCACGGTTTCGCCGGGGAAAAACTGCCCGACATGCAGCATCACGAGGTCTTCGAGCAGGATGTAATTGAAGCCGCCGTCGCCGGGCAACGTGATGAAGCGCTGTCGTTGTCGTCCGAAGGGAATCAGCGCGAACCGATGCGGCGGCGGTTCCGTGGACGGTGTGGCATTCTTGGTCGCCGTCGGTGCCAGGCGGACCGCCAGATGCGGCGCGAGATTCATCAGCAGCGGCCGCTCGCCCTCCGGGTTCACCGCCATCGGCGAAAGAATCGGAAAGAGCTCATCCTTGAAGACCGCGTTCGAAATCTGCGATTGCACGAGTGTCAGTTCGTGCGGCAACACCCGTTTGATACCGGCTTTCGTCAGCGCCGGCGTGAGCTCGTCCAAAAAGCACAGATACTGGTCGGCGACGAACTGCCGCATGCGTCCGAGCACCACCCGCGACTGCTGCTCGGGCGTCAGTCCCGCGGCGTCCGCTTGCCTGCGGCCCTCTTCCAGCAGTCCTTGCAGCGTCCCCAGTCGCACGCTGGCAAATTCATCGAGATTCGACCCGGAAATCGCGAGGAACTTGAGCCGTTCCAGCAGCGGCAGCGAGGAATCATGCGCCTGGTCGAGCACCCGCTGATTGAATTCCAGCCAGCTCAACTCACGATTGAAAAATCGGGGTTCGTTCGGATCAGCCATGATCGCGGCAGACTTCGTTCAGGGGTCAGCAACCGGAAAAAATCCAAGCCCGCAGTGTACCGCACCCGGCGACTCGGGGCGAGATTGCCTGCTCAACAGACGTCACGCGAGAGGTGGCCGAAGTTGGAGCGTACTCGCGAAACTACGGAACAGTGTACCGTACGTTCCGGGGCTTCCCTTCGGTCCAGCATCGCTTACCCTTGGCCGAACTGTTTGTTGAAAGGGGGTGGTGCACTCCCGCACTTGCGTTGTTGCCGTGCTTGTCGCAAACTAACACTTTGATTTGACGACAATTTTCACGGTCCGCGGAAACGGAAACCCGTCGCGTCGACCGTGTGGTGATTCAATCCGGGACGAGCATTGTGGCGCTGAAGAAGAAAGCCCGGCGGAAGATTCCGCTGTATCTCGATGACCATGAAGTCGAAGGTTTGCGGGACGCGAGCCGCTTCAATGCCGAGTTGATGGATTTCGTTCGCCCGCGGATGCTGCCCGGCATCACCACGCTGGAACTCGACCGGCTGATCTACGAATACACCACCGATCACGGCCACACGCCAGCGTGTCTTGGGTACAAGGGCTACCCGCGCACGATCTGCACCAGCATCAATGAAGTCGTCTGTCACGGCATTCCCGACATGACGCCCCTGCGGCTCGGCGACATCGTGAACGTCGATTTCTCGACCGTCGTTAACGGCTGGTACGGAGATTCCTCCGAGACCTTTATCATCGGCGAGACCTCGCCGGAGTCGAAGCGGCTCGTGCAGGCCGCCCATGATTCGCTGTGGATCGGCATTAACGCCGCGCAGCCCTTCAGCCGGGTGTGCGACATCGGCAAGGCGATCGAGCGCTTCGCCAAAGCCCGTGGGTTCGAAGTGGTCCGCGAATTTCAGGGCCACGGCATCGGACGCGAATTCCATCAGGAACCGGGTGTGCCGCACTATTGCCCGCGCGTCGGTGCCTCGCAGGAAATTCTCGAGCCGGGGATGTGCTTCACGATTGAGCCGATGATCAACGCCGGGACATGGCGGACGTTCATCGACAGCCGCGACAACTGGACGGTCCGCACGCTCGATCTGGCGATGTCCGCCCAGTTCGAGCACACGATCCTGATGACGGAAACCGGCCCCGAAGTCCTCACGCTCACCCAGCACGGTCCGCAACAGGGACATCGGTTCTGAGGCCGGCGGAGGTTGAACAGGCTTCGCCAAAAGCTTGGTTCCCCAGGAATTCGGGTCTCGATTTCTGATCGCCGGTCTCTACAATACGGACCCGCACGCGGTTGCGTTGTTGCTCTCGGGATCGCGGGGCCAACGAACCATTTCCGCTCACGGACGACGAGGGCTGCGTGCATCATCTGGAATTGCTGACGACGTTGACCAGTGCGCTGGTTGCGGCGTTGATCTGCGGATATATCACGCAGCGCGGCGGTCTGTCGCCGATCGTCGGTTATCTTCTCGCTGGGGTCGTGATCGGCCCGACTACTCCCGGGATTGCCGCGAACCGGGAACTCGCCGGCGAAATGGCGGAAATCGGCGTCATTCTGCTGATGTTTGGCGTCGGGCTGCATTTCCACTGGGAAGAGCTGTATGCGGTGCGACGAGTCGCCGTCCCCGGAGCGATCGGGCAAAGTCTGGTGGCGACGGTTCTCGGAGCATTGCTGGCTCTGGCCGTCGGCTGGGGCTGGAGCACAGGACTGGTTTTCGGGCTCGCGTTGTCCGTCGCCAGCACCGTCGTGTTGACGCGCGTGCTGTCCGATCACAACGACCTGCACACGCCCGCGGGCCATGTGGCGGTCGGCTGGCTCATCGTCGAAGATCTGCTGACCGTGGTCATGCTCGTCGTCCTGCCCACGATGTTCCCATTGAACGCCGCGGAAAATACCAATCTGTCGGTCGCGCTCACGCTGGCGGTCGTCAAAATCGGTTTGCTGGTCGGGTTCACCTTTTTCGTCGGCGGTCGGGTGATCCCATGGTTATTGAAGCATGTCGCCGCCACGCGGTCGCGCGAACTGTTCACGCTGACGGTGCTGGTCATCGCGCTAGGGATTGCCGTCGGGTCGGCGCAGTTCTTTGGTGTGTCCATGGCGCTCGGGGCGTTTCTCGCCGGCATGGTCGTCGGGCGGTCCGATTTCAGCTTGCGGGCCGCCTCGGAGGCGTTGCCGATGCGCGACGCCTTCGCTGTGCTATTCTTCGTCTCTGTGGGCATGCTGCTCGACCCGGCGGCGCTGGTGGAAGAGCCCGGCACGATTGCCGCCACGTTGGCCGTGGTGTTGATCGGGAAACCGCTGGCCGCCGTGCTGATTGTCTCGTGGATGGGTTACCCCGTGCGGACGTCGCTGAGCGTGGCCATCGCCCTGGCTCAGATCGGCGAGTTTTCGTTCATGCTCGCTTCGCTGGGCAAAGAGCGCGGCATCATGCCGGATCGGGCGTCGCACGCGCTGGTCATTGCGTCGATGATCTCGATCTCGCTCAACCCGATCCTCTATCGATGTGTGCGACCGATGGAACGCTGGGCCGCGACACAGCCGTGGTTGTGGCGATGGTTGACGGCAAAGATGCCGAAGGTCTCCACCGTGGACCAGACCGACGACGGCGGGGAATCGGACAAAGAGCATCGCGCAGTGGTGATTGGCTACGGGCCGGTCGGGCGAACGGTGACGCGACTGCTCAGCCGTAACGGCGTGACGCCGATCATTCTCGAAATGAACCTGGAAACGGTGCGGCGTCTGCGAGCCGAAGGCATTCACGCGATCTACGGCGATGCGGGACACCGTGACACCATGCTGCAGGCGGGGATCGCCGACGCGGCGACACTCGTAATCAGTGCCGGTGGTCTGCACGGTGTGGAAGAAATGATTCGGACCGCGCGCGAGTTGAACCCGCGGATTCGCATCCTCGCGCGGGCCACGTATCTGTATGAGCGACCGCAATGGTATGCGGCCGGTGCGAACCATGTCTTCGCCGCGGAAGGTGAAGTCGCGCTGGCGATGGCCGAGTCAATTCTCGTCGAACTCGGCGCGACTGCGGAGCAAATCGACCGCGAGCGTGAACGCCAGCGTGCCGATCTCAGTGAAGCCTTGCCGCCGGTGAGGTTGTCATCGGCGTCTTCAACAACTGTAGGTCAGGCTGTGCCTGACGCATCGGCAACGGTCCCGCAAACCGAAGAGAAGTCAGGCACAGCCTGACCTGCGCGTAACTGTCAGCCATTGAAGAAGGCGATCAACGCCGAGCCGGACCGGACAACTCGATTGCCTCGGCGGCCAACCGGATGACCGAGGGGCCACTCGGTGACGGTGGCAGATCGGTCGTGGCGACATCGACCTCGATGGCATCCGCTGTCAGCACGATCGCGCCGGTATCTCGGCCCGGTTCCAGCAGTACGGCCCAGGGAAGATCGATCGGACGCCAGATGCCAGCGCGATCGGCGAGATCGATCGTCGAGACTTTCTGCGTCACTGGGTCGAGTTCCACACGCAGCTGCGGACAGAACAACCGCTGCGTGTCATCAGTCGGCACACCCGTCAACACGACGGCATCACGACGCGCGTCGAGCGTCCATTCGAAGTCTTGCGCGAGGGTGTCCGCATCGACCGACGACGTCAGCCGCACAATGGTTTCCAGCGCCACGGGGGAGAGCCAGGGTTCATGTCGACGCGCCAGCCACTGCTTTTCTGTCGGCGTGAGGGGTGTCTGCCGTTGTGACGCGGCGGACCACCCACCGAGCAATTCCGGGATCGATGACGAGAAGGATAGGCTCAACCGGCCGGTGAACGAGATGTCAACGAGACGGGCAGGAGGTTGAATGCAGGTCGCCACCGGATCGGCACAGTTGGCGTCAGCGGTCGTGAGCGCCGCTTCAAAGCCGCCGTGGTGAAAATATCCGGGCGGTGGTTCGGCGAGCCGGGCGGCAGGAAGAACACAAGTCGCGCGGGGAGCCGGGCACAGAGATTCCGCCGCCGTCCATCCGGTGACACTGCCACCGCAGGTCATCGCGAAGACCAGACCGCGGGTGAAAAGATTTTGAATTCGAGTTTGTGTTGGCATCGGTCCCTCCCTGGCCCGCTTGCGCAATCCTCCGTGATCAACCCCGCCGGGTTGTAGTGAAAGATGTCCTCCGCGCGAAGAGCGGGTTCACCGACGACGAGACGGGGATTACGCTTTTTCGACAGCCCGATCAATGATCATGATCTTCTGCCAGATGTTGCGCGTCAGGTCGGTGGTCAGCCGGGTCAGTTCGTCCGCGGCTTCCACGGCGTCGTGGTCCGGAAACTCCTGCACGTAAATCGCCGCAACCTTGCCGATGATCGAGAGCATTTCAGTGCAGTAGTCGAGATAACGGCCGAGTTCGAAGGTGGTCATCGTGCGCTGCGGCGAGGACTGCGTCGGGCGCCCTTGCGTCAGACTTTGCGGGTCTTTCGTCAGCTGGTGCATGTCGACCACGTGCGCCAACGCCCGCAACTCGCGTAGTGCCGACAGCAACCGTTCCCGTTTCCAGCGCCGCTCGACGCTGAGGAGAAACGCGATCGCCGCGCCCAGAAACACTAGGCTTCCGAGGCTCGCTTCCAGCGATTGAATGAAATGTTCGAACAGGTAGAACTCTTCGTTCTGCTCTGTCTCCAATCTTACTGACGGGTAGATCGTGGCGAGAATGACGACGAGCAGCAGAATCAGAGCCGCCACGCTGCCGCGAATGAGGTAGTGTGGTTGGCGAATGATTTCTGTCCGGGACAGTGCTTCATCGGCGACCTGCCGCAACTCCTTCGAGACCGCCATTAGACTCGAGTTCGGAAAGCGTTCACCGATCCGCCGCGTCAATTGATCCGCGGTTTCCACAATCCGACTCGGTCGCAGCGAGCGATACTGCGGCGGCGGTGGTGTGCCCGGCGGAACTGGGGCGGGTAAGGACGGCAAATCAGCTCTCTGTACGATCGGACGCTGTGACATCAATCGGGAAAACGTCAAACTCCCCGGAATGGATCAAATCATAACGGGGGTTCACATCGGGTGTCGATCATCCGACTCACAACTTGCCCGTTGACATCACGGACACATCCGCCGCAGCACGTAGTATTCCAGGCCGCCGAACAACGCAAAGACGAATGCCTCGCAGCACAGCGGATAGACCTTGTGCAGTTCAGTCCACCATGGCAAGCGGCGATGTTTCACTGCCTCAACCAACATGCCTATCGGGGCGAGGCCAAACACGATCTGAAAGACGAGCACCAGAAAGGACATGTAATGCAGCCGATTCGGATCGTCCCACCCGACCTCACGAATCCAATGACGGCCCGGCCGTTGCGGATCGATGACAATCGGCAACGCGAACGGCTGCAGCTGACGGATGGAGTTTGCCATCGCGGGTGGTAGAAGAGCGAGTTCTTCCTGCTCCCGCAGCCGGTAGACGGCGGGATAGAGTTGCCCCGCGGCATCACGATACGTCCCCGCGAGTTGATAATTCCACGGGCCGGCGTTGATCGCCAACCGCTTCACCGTTCGGATCTGACAAACAGCCGGCACAGCCCGCTGGAAGCCGGTGTACTCGTCATATGTCACTTTCGCGGCCAGCAAGCACTCCGCCGTCATGCCCATCAAAAGACTTCCCAGTACCCACCAGACCGAGCGGGGCAGGCGGCGATCCGTCAGCCGCTGCTCGCCGATGGTCAAGGTGCCGAGCCACCAGCGTCCGCAGAACTGCAGATACCAGAACAACGCCAGCGCGTCGCCAGTCCACATCAGCACCGTTTCCCACCACAGCAGGCGGTGATGTTCCTGGATGAAGTAACATCCCAGCCCCCACCACCCGTGTAACACTCCGACGATGAGCAGCAGTGTGACCAGCGACAGCACCGTGTTGACGCTGGTCCGGGCGGCGGAATGGCGAGCGGGAGCCACCATCGAACCATTCCCTAGAGTTCAATCGTTATCTCATCTTCGGCGAGGGTCGTCTCGGGAAAGATCTTGCGGGCGGTCGCAATGTCGATCGGGTCGTCGTCGGGCCGCTGCGGGTCGATGTGCGTGAGGTACAAGCGGGTCACACCGGCGTCTTTGGCGAGTTGTGCGACTTGTGTGGTGTGACTATGCCCCGTCGGTTTGCACCACTGGGCGTGGGCATCCGGAAAATAGCACTCGTGGATCAGCACATCGACGCCGCGGATGAAATCGGTGTACGAACCGTCCACGGTGGTATCGGTGATGTAGGCGAGCGATTTTCCGTCGGCGAGATCGAGGCGAAAGCCGCGGCTGCCGCCCGGATGGTTCAGCGGGATGTGTCGCAGGGTTGCACTAGGGAATGTCATATCACCGGTGAGTTCACGAAAATCGAACGTCGGCAGCACGGGGAAGACCGGCTGGGCGAAGAGATGCGTTTTCACCGCGTCAAGAACGTTCGCGGTCGCATGCACGCGGACCGCGTGCCACTGCTTCGTCATCATCGGCACGAGCAGATACGTTAAGCCGCAGATGTGATCGAGATGCGCATGAGTGAGGACGATATCGAGTTCGGACGTGGAGATTTCCCGCTGCAGACGGAACGCGCTGCTGCCGCAGTCTAAGACGAGACCGAGCTCCGGAATCGCCACGCACGCCGTGTGGCGTCGCGAATTGGGATGATACCCGCCGGTCCCGAGCATGCGAACTTGCATGGGCTAGGGTTCTCTTAGGTCATGCAGACTCGCTGGAGGACGACAGTGCAAAGTGCAAAGTGACCAATGCAAAGTGCAAAATGGCAAGACCAAGAACCGTGGCTTGATGCGCTCTTCCACTTTGCACTTTTCATTTTGCATGGATCACTTTGCACTATTGGATTCTCGACCGCCGCGTCAGCAGCGACACCAGCACCAGTGTGGCGAACCCCAGCGGGATCGTCACCAGTCCCGGCTGACTGAACGGCACCCACGCCAGTTTCGCGGCCTGGTCTTTCGTGTAACCATAGACGTTCTGGAAGGTCTCCGCGCTGACGAGAATCCATGCCAGCGAACTGAACATGCCGACGAGAATCGCCGCGGTGACCCCCTGCTTGGTCGTGCCACGCCAGAAGAGAATCATCACCAGGGCGGGGAGATTCGCTGATGCAGCGACGCTGAAGGCCCAGCCGACGAGAAATCCGGCGTTGAACCCTTTGAACCAGATGCCGAGGGCGACGGCAATCAATCCGACAATCGCGGCGGCGATCTTTCCCACGCGGACTTTGTGTTGATCCTTCAGAGGGATGCCGAGGACTCCGACCACAAGATCGTGCACCACCGCTCCGGAGGCCGCGACGATCAGCCCGCTCACGGTTCCCAGCACCGTGGTGAAAGCGATGGCGGAGATGATCGCGAACAGCAGGTTGCCATAGTTTTTCGCCAGCAGCGGGGCGGCCATGTTGCTGTCGGTGAGATCGATCGTGCCGCTGGTCATCGCGCCGAGCCCCATGAACAGCGTGAGCACATAGAACGCGCCGATTGTGGCGATTCCCACGACCGTGCTGAGTCGCGCGGCGGCCTGGTCTTTGACGGTGTAGTACCGAATCAGCACATGCGGCAGTGACGCCGTCCCGCAAAACAGCGCGAGCATCAGCGACACGAAGTCAATCTTGCCCCAGAGCTTGTCGCTGCGCAAATCGGTGTATTTGCGACCGGGCAACAGCACATCTGCTCCTGCAGTCGGCACCGGCGAATAGGTCACAACCTTGCCGTTTTCTCCGCTCGTCGTCTCGCTTTTCCAGAGGACGATTTCGCTTTGCTGCAGCGTGGCGAGATACTCGCGGGGGCTGAGCGGCCCGGTTTCTTTTTTGCCATCGGGCAGCTTGCTGAGATGTCCGACCGGTCGCAGGTCGGCTTCACCCTGGCCTTTGCCATGCGGCAAGCCATTGATGAGTTTCGTTCCGCCCGGTGTCGTGGCGACCACCTGCGGTGCCATCGCTTCAGGACGCTCGTCGACCTTCAAGCCGCGGTTGAGAATCAGCACCGTGAGCAGACCGCTGAAAAGCACGAGCAGTCCGCCCTTGATGAACTGCACATACGTCGTGCTGACCATCCCCGCGGTGCAGACGATGAGGACCACGACCGTGCCGACGATCACCACGCCTTGCCAGTGGGCCAACCCCAGCAGCGGCACAATCAGCGAGCCCGCGCCGACCATCTGCGGGATGAGATAAAACACGCTGACCACGAGCGCACTCGTTCCCGCGGCGAAAGTGATCCCGCGGGATTGAAACTGACTGTTCAGCGCATCCGCAAACGTGTATTTCCCAAGTCGCTTCAATGGCTCGGCAATGACGAACAGGGCGACAACCCACCCGGCGAGGAAGCCGATCGAGTACAGGAAGCCGTCATAACCGAACAGCGAGATCATCCCGCAGATGCCGAGGAACGACGCTGCAGAAAGGTAATCCCCGGCGAACGCGACGCCGTTAACGAACCAGTGAATCTGCCCGCCGGCGGCGAAGTATCCCGCGGCGGATTTGGCCTTCGCGCCGAACCAGAAACTGAGCCCGAGCGTGATCGCCACGAACACGACAAACACAGCAATCGCCAGCGGTGAAGGATCCGGGATCATTGTCCCACCCCGCTTGCGGGTTCGTGTCCCGCGCTGACGGGTTCGACTCGTCCCCGACACAACCAGCAGTAGATCAAGGCCAGCACCAGCGCCGCGATAATCAACCCCATTCCATAAATGATGGCGAGGTTGACACCCATCAGCGTGACCGACATCGCGGTGGGTTGAAACGCGTTCAACACCACGAACACGGCGTAGAACGAAAAGTAGAGCGCGAACAGCACGAGCCCGTAACGGGCGTTGCGCGCCGCGGTCGCCGGGTCGACGACCTCAGCTTCGGCGGCCTCGTGACCAAACCCAGCCATGCGGGAACTTTCGGGAAAGAGGGCATTTCCAGCCGCCGGGAACCCGACGGCCGCCTCGCAAGATACCCCACCGGCGGACCGCTTGCACGCGACCCGCATTCCCTTTGCTCCGATCAGCGATTACAGTGAAGTGGCTGCCGGTCTGTCCCTCCGTTGTGGGTTTCGTCCTCCATGCGCACCTCGCTGGCTTACGCCATCAGCATGGGAATGCATGGAGCCGCTTTCGGCATGCTGGCGTACGCCGCCACGGCTTATCCCGACCTGATCACCATTCAATTCGCGGTGCGTGAAGGAGACGCTAACGGGGCGGTCTCGCAAACCCGCTGGGCCCGGCGGATTGAAGCGACCTTCGACACGCAGGTCGCTCCAATAGCGACAGCCCTCGCGGTCACGGTCCCTGAGCCGGTGACATCGCCGCCGATGCCGTTGTCGGTTCCCCCGATGCCGGAGCCGTCAAGCGAACTTTCTCCGCCGCGGGATCCTCCGACCGTTACTGACCGCGATGACGCCCCGGTGAAGAACGATCCTCTTGCGAAACCAATGATCGCGCGCACGGGCCGTGGACCCGGACCGCTCGCACCAACGGCCTCGACGGAACTCCCGCGCGAAGTCCGTTCGGATGTTGTCGCCGCGCGGACTCCACCGACGGCGGTAGAAGCACAGCTCGAATCCGTGCCGTCCGCCCTGAACGAAATCCCGGAAATCGTGCCGGAACGGATTGCTACCTCGGCGACGAATGCGGCGCAATCGGGGCTGGCGTCAAGCGCGGTTTCCGTGACGGTTCAACCGCTGGAGCCCGGCAACGACGAATTCGATGCGATCGCCGCGAATTCCCCGCAGGGGGCGCGAGTCAGCCAATTGCCGTCCCGCTTACCGCGCAATCGCGAACCGGTTTACCCCGAGGAACTTCGTCGCCAGGGCATCGGCGGCACCGTCATGCTGCGCGTCACGATTGCCGCCGACGGCACCGCGCAGGAAGTCACCTTGGCGAAAAGTTCCGGTTACCCCGCGTTTGATGAGTCGGCCCTGACGGCGGTCCGCAACTGGCGCTTCGAACCCGCCCGCCGCAATAACATTGCCGTGAAATATACGGTCAAACTGCCGATTACGTTCTCGGTGAAGAGGTGAGTGTCTTGTCGCGGGAGGGCGAGGCTCCCGCCGAGCCGCTTATGCTTCCCAGCGTCTTGCCTCGCAGCGGCTCAGCAGGAGCTTCGCCCTCCCAATGACCAATCACTCACCTCAACTGCCGTGGTCGCAGCGCGATGCGGCCGCGGTCTGGCATCCCTTCACAGCGATGTCAGCTTATACGGATGAATCTGCGCCGGTGATCGCGGCGGCCGACGGTTTTTTCCTCATCGACACCGCGGGGAAAAAGTACCTCGATGGGCATTCATCACTGTGGTGCAACATCCACGGTCATCGCGTGCCGGAGATCGATGCGGCGATCCGCGAGCAACTCGATCGCGTCGCGCACAGCACCTTGCTCGGATTGGGGAACACGCCGTCGATTGAACTCGCCGAGGATCTGCTGTGCCGCGTGCCGTCCGGGTTAACGCGTGTCTTTTATGCCGACTGCGGAGCCGCCGGCGTGGAGGTCGCGCTGAAGATCGCGTGGCAGTATCATCGACAGAAACCGTCCCCGGAGCCGCGGGATGTCTTCGCGTGTCTGGGCAGCGCGTATCACGGCGACACCGTGGGTACCATCAGCCTCGGCGGCAT
>DASRYX010000289.1:0-9439 GCA_035686985.1 Planctomycetaceae bacterium
TGCGGTTCGCGTCGGCGTAAGTGATGGTCCCCTTGTGGCCCGCGCGGACAAGCATGCCCGAGTGCTTGGCTACTTCGTTCTCGAGGCCTGTGCCGACGATCGGCGGCTCGGCCACCAAGAGCGGCACCGCTTGCCGCTGCATGTTTGAACCCATGAGCGCGCGGTTGGCGTCGTCGTGCTCGAGGAACGGAATCAGACCCGCGGACACGCCGACCATCTGGCAGGGTGCAACATCCAGGTACTGCACTTCCGCGCCGGAAACCCACACCACGTCGTTGGAGTACCGGGCCATCACGCGCTCTTCGGCGAGCTTGCCGTTCTGGACCGGAGTATCCGCCGGGGCGATGTAGACCTGCGATTCTTCGTCAGCCCGCAGCCAGGCAATCTCGGATGTGAGAGCGCGATTCGACACGACGCGATACGGCGTCGAGAGGAATCCGTAGTCATCGACTTTCGAGAAAATGCTGAGGCTGGAAATCAGACCGATGTTCGTGCCTTCGGGCGTTTCAATCGGGCAGATGCGGCCGTAGTGGGAGATGTGCACGTCGCGGACTTCGAAGCCTGCGCGTTTGCGGTTCAAACCACCGGGCCCGAGGGCACTCAGCCGGCGTTCGTGCGTCAGCGTCGACAGCGGATTCGTCTGGTCGACGACCTGCGACAGTTCACCGCGTCCGAAGAAGTACTCGATCGCCGCCGATACGCTCTTCGGATTGATGAGCGTCCGCGGGGACATTTCTTCCACATCCTTCAGACTCATGCGTTCCTGCACGGTCCGGCGGAGCTTCAGAAAACCCTTGCGAATTTCTTCCGCGGCGAGTTCGTCAATCGTGCGGAGACGACGGTTGCCGAGGTTATCGATGTCATCGATGTTCGCGGTCGCTTCACCGGTCCGCAGCTTCATCAGGTAGCGGATCGAGTTGACGATGTCTTCCGGACGGAGCGTCATTTCCGAATCGGGCACGTCCTGGTCGAACTTCCGGTTAATACGGAAACGACCGACGCGACCGAGACGGTATCGATTGACGTCGAAGAACTTCTCCTTGAACAGGTCAAGGGCCTTCTCGAGCTGCGGCGGATTGCCGGGACGCAGCCGCTGGTAGATCCGCAGCAGAGCATCTTCATAGCTCGCCGTTGGATCTTCGAGAATGCTGTCGAGGCACAACCGATCCTCGATCTTCTCGATGACTTCGACCGTCTTCAGCGTCGACTGCTTGAGTTCCTCCGCCGCGGCCTTAGTGATGGCGTGACCGGCTTCGGTGATGATTTCACCACAGCGTTCATGGCCGACGGGGAAGATAATGTCTTCCACCGCGGTCTTGCCAATGAGGGCTTCCACTGCGTCGTCTTTGTTCGCCTTCGCGGCCTGGGTCTTATAGAACAGGCGGATCAAACCGGCCGTGGAACCGTACTCCGGCGCCATCGCGCGGAGGAAGGTCATCGCCGAGAACTTGCCGCTCTGGTCGATGCGCACGCCGAGCGTTTCACGCTTCGTGATGTTGACTTCGATCCAGCTGCCGCGCTCGGGAATCACGCGGCAAGAGAAGCTCTTGCGCTCGCCCGGTTCGGCGGCTTCCACGAAGTCGACCCCAGGCGAACGATGCAGCTGGCTCACCACGACGCGCTCGGCACCGTTGATGATGAACTCACCGCCGCCGAGCATGATCGGCATGTCGCCGAGATAGACTTCTTCTTCGCTCGGCTGCTCCTTGATGAGCCGCAGCCAGACGCGAAAGGGACGGCCGTAGGTCAGCCGCAGCTGGCGGCATTCCAGCGGCGTGTAGCGCGGCTTGCCGAGTTCGTACTTGACGTACTCCAGGCGGTACCGCTGGTCATAACTCTCGATGGGGAAGATTTCGCGCAGGATGGCCTCGAGGCCTTCTTCCTTGCGCTCGCGGGCATCGCGCTCGAGTTGCAGGAAACGATGATACGCCTCGGTTTGAATCACCGTCAGATCGGAGATGGGAAAGTCAGTGGAAAGAACACCGAAATTCCGTTCTTCGTCGGCGGGGATAGTACGTACGGCGGGAATTGGCATGCGAGGCAGTCCCTCGGAAAAACAATGTGTCAGGTGGATGCGCGACCCCCATCGTCGCACATCGGAGGCAGATCGGGCCGGTTGGCATCAGCCGATCAGTAAGCGCGGTCGTAGTCGTCCGCCGTGAGGCGACAGGTTCGCCCGGCAGGGACGAACAGTGCGGCCAAAGCGCACGCGAGATCGGTCCGCCGCACATCCTTGACGCGGTGCCGACGAAGCAAAACGAGACGGTTTGACGAAGCGAGCGACAGGGGCGACGTCGTGTCGCTGTCCCGAAAAGCGGTGCCGAAGCTCCACCGCAAACCTCCAGCCTTGGGGGCAACGAACGCAAGCCCGAAGGGACGACTCCCCTCGGGCCGGCGCTGTTGGAATCCCATGTAGACTATACCGCTCGCATCACGCCGTCAAACGTCCGCCAAAAATTCTTCCCCTTGCGGGCAGAACTGGGCTTGACTACTTGACCTCGGCTTGACCACCGGCGGCTTCGACTTCGGCCTTGAGCTTGGCCGCGTCTTCCTTCGACATGCCGGTCTTGAGCGGCTTCGGCACCCCTTCGACGAGGTCCTTCGCTTCCTTCAGACCGAGGCCGGTCACGCCGCGGACCACCTTGATGACGGCGATCTTGTTGTCGCCGAAACCGGTGAGAACGACGTCGAATTCGGTCTTCTCTTCCGCGGCCGGAGCAGCCGCACCACCACCCGCCGGTGCGGCCATCATCACCGCGCCGCCAGCGGCGGGCTCGATGCCGTGCTCTTCCTTCAGGTAGTCGACGAGCGACTTGGCCTGGAGCAGCGTGAGGTTCGCGATCTTGTCGCCCAGTTCTTTAATCGAGGCGTCGATATCCGCCATTTGTCCCGATCCTTTATCAATCTCTAGAGTCTGAAACCACCTGACAGTTCGCGCCTCGCGACCCGTCGCACACGCTAATATTCTTACGCCGCCGTGGACGACTCGTCCTTGTCGGCGATCGACTTGACCGCACCGGCGAGCTTGCTGCCCGGCCCGCGAACGGCACCAGCCAGCTGAGATCCCGGCCCGAGCAGACAGCCCGCCACCTGCGACAGCAGTTCCTTGCGTCCCGGACTCTTGCTCAGACTGACGACCTGCTTCTCGTCGAGCGAAGTCGCCCCAATCGCGCCACCCTTGAGCGCCAACTCCTTGATCGTGTCAACCGACTGCGTGACTTCCTTTGCCAGCGCGACGATATCTTCGCCACCCCAGACAATTGCCGAGGGCCCGGCGAGCACGTCGCGGACACCGCTCAGACCGATATCGGAAAGCGCCTTGCCGGCGAGCGCGTTCTTCACACCCATCACGCGGATCTGCTTCTTGTGCAGATCGAGCCGCCACTTGTTGGTCGCGACCGCGTTCAACTTGGAGACATCGACAACCAGCACTTCCCGGCAGTCGCCCAAGGCGGCCTGCAGGTCGGCGATCATCATCTGCTTGATTACTTTGCTCATCACTCAACCAATCGGGAATGACCGTCTCAAAATCTTCCAGCGTCCGGCGTCAACAACCTGACGCTACACCGCGACGTTGATCCCGGGCGACATCGTCGCCGTCAGACACACGTTGCGAATATAAACACCCTTGGAACTCGCAGGCTTCAAGCCTCGCAGATACTTCAGCAGGGCTTCGATGTTTTCCGAGAGCTGTGTCTCGTCGAATGACAACCGACCAACGACACAATGCACATTGGCACCGTCATCGCAGCGGAACTCGACCTTACCAGCCTTGTATTCTTTCACCGCATTGGCCACATCCTGCGTGACGGTGCCCGCTCGCGGCGAGGGCATCAAACCACGCGGGCCGAGCACGCGACCGAGCGGACCAACAACACCCATCATATCCGGGGTCGCGATCGCAACATCGAAGTCGGTCCAGCCGCCCTTCACCTTATCGGCGAGCTCTTTCCCCCCGACGAAATCGGCACCAGCCGCCTGCGCCACGGCAACGTTGTCACCCTGGCAGAAGACGAGAACCCGCTTCGGCTTGCCGATCCCGTGGGGCAACACGACCGAGCCGCGCACCCGCTGATCGGCCTGCTTCGGGTCGACTCCGAGACGAATCGCGAGGGTGACCGTCTGGTCGAACTTGCACTTCTTGATCGTTGCCGGCAACGACGGCTCCAGCGATTTCAACGCCTTGACCGCAGCGGGAACCGGAACAGTCCCGACGGCAGCGGCCTGCTGCTGGAGATGACGCGCTCGCTTCGAATGAAAGGCCATGATCCCGCTTCCCAACACTCAACCGCAACACGTTGCGATTGCAGAAAAACTAATCCAGAACTTCAACGCCCATACTGCGGGCCGTCCCGGCGATGACGCGGCAGGCAGCCTCCAGGTCGGGACAGTTCATGTCCTCGAACTTGGTCTTGGCAATTTCCATCACCTGAGCCATGGTCACGCGGCCGACTTTTTCAGTCTTGGCGTTCTGAGCACCCTTCGCCAGCTTTGCCGCCTGCTTCAGGAGCACCGATGCGGGCGGGCTTTTCAGAATGAATGAAAAGCTACGATCTTCGTAGATCGTGACGACCGCCGGGACAACCATCCCGTTAAGATCGCGCGTCTTTTCATTGAACTGCGAGACGAACTGGCCGAGGTTGATCCCGTGAGGACCAAGCGCGGTACCCACCGGAGGAGCAGGCGTCGCCTTGCCCCCGGCAATCTGCACTTTGACCTGGGCCTTGATTTTCGCTGCTTTTTTCGCCATGACCCCAAACCGCCGCTAACGTGATCGCTGCCGTATAAACCGTCGCTGCCGACGCCGAACTACATCCGCTCGACCTGCCAGTATTCGAGGTCGACCGGTGTCGGCCGCCCGAAAATCTGAATCAGCACGGTAATCTTGCCGCTCGCATCGTCAATCGCCTCGATGGTGCCTTCAAAGCTCTCGAACGCACCTTCTTTGATTTTGACGTGATCGCCGGACTGAAACTCCATCTTCACCTTGAGCGGAGCTTCTTCTTTCTTGCTCTGCTCACGACCCAGCATCTTCTGGATCTCGGCTTCCTGCATCGGAATCGGCTTGCCCGCCGAACCCGTGAAATCGCCCACACCACTGGTGCTGCGAACGAGGTACCACGTGTCGTCGTTGAGCTCCATCTGGATCATGAGATATCCAGGATAGAGCTTCTGCTCCGAGACACGCTTCTTGCCACTCTTCGTCTCCACCACCTTTTCCGTGGGGATGACGATCTCACCGAAAAACTCTTCCAGCCCTTCCTGCCGAATGCGCCGCACCAGCGAGTCGCGAATCGTACGTTCGCGATTGCTCTGCACTTTCAGCACGTACCACTGCCGGCCACCTTGCGGGGCCTCGGCGGCGACTGCGACTGAAGGATCTTGATCCATAACTTCCGGCCCTTTCACGGGCACTTATCCGGGCAGGTCGGTCGACACTGCGAACCAACGGCTCCGACGGGGAATCCGCCATTCTTGCGAGATTGCTTCACATTTGCAAGCGAGGCAGAACACCTTCCCGCGAACCGCTGTTAGAATCGGAGAACGCCGATCCATCGAAGCAACTGCTGCCAGATCACGTCGTACATGAACAGCACGAAGCTGAAGATGAACATCGTGACCAGAACCACCGCCGTCGCCCGCCGGACTTCATCTTTCGCCGGCCAGGAGACCTTCACCATCTCAGCTTCGACATCGGCGAGGAAGTCGGCAAACACCGGGAAATTGACGATTCGAAACGCAAACCACGCACCGACCAGAGCAATCGCCACCGGAACGCCGTACTGCACGGCCGGTTCAGCATCACCCAGAAAGGTGACCGAGAACGCCCAGGCACCGACGAGGATTGCAGCCAGGATGGCAGCCGCTGTCAGCGCCCGCACGACCTTGCCCTGGTTGCGCTTGTAAAAGTTGACGGCCAGCATCGACTGCCAGAAACCGCCGGTCTTTTCCACCTTCGCCATGACCTGTCCCTGTCCCGGTAAGAACGAACGCCGATCGCAGCCGACCGCCGGTCACTCCCCCTTGATGTTCGCATTGAGCACGAGCGGAAGGACTCGAACCTTCAACCTGCGGATTTGGAATCCGCTGCTCTGCCAATTGAGCTACGCTCGTAGGAAGTAGATAGGAGCCAGTGGAAAGTGGGTAGCCAGGGAAAAGAACCCGCCTGATCACACCATCCACCAACCGCCAACCACTATTTCTTCCGCGATTCTTTATGCACCGTATGGCGGCGGAGCTTCTTGTTGTACTTCTTCAGTTCGAGCCGCTCGGTGCCGCGGGTTTCTTTGTTCGTGCGATAGCCGCGCACGCCGCTTTCAGTGCATTCGAGCCAGACATATTCGCGAGCCATCGCGATGCATCCCGTCGCTGAGTGGAAACAACCCCGCCCCCCGAGCAAACAGGGGGCGGGGAGAACGATCTTATGGAACGTTGCGAGTGAAAAATCACCCGCGGGGCAACTACTCGAGGATCTTCGTCACAACGCCCGAGCCGACGGTCTTGCCGCCTTCACGGATCGCGAAGCGGACGTTTTCCTGCATGGCCACTGGCTTGCCGAGCGTGACTTCCAGCTGAACGTTGTCGCCGGGCATACACATTTCGGCACCGCCGAGGAGCTTGCCCGAGCCGGTCACGTCGGTCGTGCGGAAGTAGAACTGCGGCTTGTAACCGCTGAAGAACGGCGTGTGACGGCCGCCTTCTTCCTTGCTCAGCACGTACACCTTGCACTCGAACTTGGTATGCGGGGTGATGGTGCCCGGGCGAGCGAGCACCTGGCCACGCTCCACCTTTTCCTTGTCGATGCCGCGGAGGAGCAGACCGACGTTGTCGCCGGCCTGACCTTCGTCGAGCAGCTTGTTGAACATTTCGATCCCGGTCACCACGGTGTCTTGAACCGGGGCGAGACCGATGATCTGCACCTTTTCGTTGATCTTGATGAGACCCGACTCAATACGGCCGGTAACCACGGTGCCGCGGCCGGCGATCGAGAAGACGTCTTCGATGGCCATCAGGAACGGCTTGTCGCGTTCGCGAGTCGGTTCCGGAATGTTGGCGTCGAGCGCGTCCATCAGGTCGCTGATGCACTTGCTGGCCTTCGGATCGGCCGGATTATCGAGCGCGGCCTTCGCATTGCCGCGAACGATGGGCACATCGTCGCCGGGGAATTCGTACTTGTTGAGCAGGTCGCGAATTTCCATCTCGACGAGTTCAAGGAGCTCTTCGTCGTCGACCAGGTCGCACTTGTTGAGGAACACGACCAGCGCCGGCACGTTCACCTGCTTGGCGAGCAGGATGTGTTCGCGGGTCTGCGGCATCGGGCCGTCGGCGGCCGACACCACGAGAATGGCACCGTCCATCTGGGCGGCACCGGTGATCATGTTCTTGATATAGTCGGCGTGGCCGGGGCAGTCGATGTGAGCGTAGTGACGGCTGGCCGTTTCGTACTCGACGTGCGAGACGGCGATGGTCACGGTCTTGGTTTCATCGCGAACGGTACCGCCCTTGGCGATATCCGCGTAGCTCTTGAACTTCGCCAGTCCCTTTGCGGTCTGCACCGCGAGAATGGCCGCGGTGGTCGTGGTCTTGCCATGGTCGATGTGACCAATGGTCCCGACGTTCACGTGCGGCTTGGTGCGCTGAAAGACTTCCTTCGCCATTGCTGCTGCCCTTACGCCTTTCTGGAGCCCTCGATTCCGGACACCGGAACCGAGCCTGAAATTTCTACTAGCACTGTCTGGTGAATTTCACCCTGTAAACCGCCTCGGCAACTCCCCACCGGCAAGCCGCCCGACTCTGACCGCCCCCGAAGGAGACGTAAACCAGAATCACGACCACCGCTGGCGGCTTGGCCGCCCACCACGAGAGCTGCTGATGGGATTCGAACCCATGACCTCGTCCTTACCAAGGACGCACTCTACCGGCTGAGCTACAGCAGCGACACTACGGGCGCCGAGTCGCTCGACAGCCCGCAAAAGATGTCCGATCGCAAGCAACTTGTCAACTGTGCCGGGGGTAACAAACACGATTTCCGTGATCGCGACACTGTCGCAACCCCCGAAGATGGGAAGCGGGTGAAGGGAATCGAACCCTCACCACCAGCTTGGAAGGCTGGAGCTCTACCATTGAGCTACACCCGCAAGTTCACCTGCGGCCTTATCTCATCTGTGCGATCGAACGCCTCCTGCTAATGAAGACCGCTGATCCATGTGTTGAAAGTCCAATTGGTGGAAGCAGGATTCGAACCTGCGAAGGCAGAGCCATCAGATTTACAGTCTGACCCCTTTGGCCACTCGGGAATTCCACCGTGCTGCGGCCTTTACGGAGCCAGGACGCCCAAACATCCTGGCAGCCAAGAACTTTCAACGGGTCGCCTGCAGGAGCTAGCGAAGGGACTCGAACCCATAACCCCCGGTTTACAAAACCGGAGCTCTGCCAATTGAGCTACGCTAGCCAGCGCTTCCCGCCTAGCCGGGACGTAACAATATACCGAGCAACGCCCTTCGTGCAAGCGCGAATCGTTCTTCTGTTGACACGAACGTACCGACCGGGTTCACACGGCGCAAAAAAAGACCCAGCCACGGGAATGGCTGGGCTTCTGGAGAAAGTTGACTACTCGAGGCCGGGGATTTCGAGGTGCTCTTCCTGCGCCAATTTACGCATTTTACGCAGGGCTCGCGACTCAAGCTGCCGGATGCGTTCCTTGGTGACTCCGAAACGACTGCCGACCTGTTCCAGGGTCAGCGGCGCCCCGCCTTCGCTCAATCCGTAGCGATGGACAATGATCTCCCGTTCGCGCGGATCCAGATGATCAAGAATGGACAGAATCAGCTCGCGCTGCTTCTGATTCACCCGCTCATCTTGAAACGCGTCGCTCCGCGGATCGGACGATGACTGGAAAATCTCCTCGTTCCCGGTGCGGAACCGGTCCAGCTGGACAGACTCCGCCGGGATTGATCGGGCGTAGTTCTTCATGATCGCCCACGACGCATACGTGGAGAACTTGAAACCACGCGTGAAATCGAATTTCTCGATCGCACGAATCAGCGACATGTTGCCATCGCTCACCATCTCGAAGAAGCTTGTGTTGGGCTTCATGTGACGCTTCGCGATCGAGACCACCAGCCGCAGGTTGCTGCGGATCAGGAAGTTCTTGATCTCCGTCGCCTGTTCGAGATACTGCTCGATCTGGTCCATCTCTTTGGCCCGGGGCTGCGCCCGGTCCATCTTCTTCCGCAGTTCCGACGCTTTGAACCGCAGGTAATTCATCTTGCGGAAGTAGTAAACTTCCTCGTCCTTCGTCAGCAGCGGAATCGCGTAAAGACTGGCCAGATACGGCGGCAATCCCGGCGGCGGCTTGATCGTCCCCGACTTGCGTTCCGAGTGTGGCATCAACGGCAGAATCGCCTGATCCGCATCCGGCTGGTGAAAGTCCGGGCAA
>DASRYX010000290.1:0-2848 GCA_035686985.1 Planctomycetaceae bacterium
TCGCTCTTCTTGTCGACGGCGACCTTGATGCCGTGCTGTTCGCCGACGCTGTCTTTCGTCGTGTCGGTCGAGGAATCGAAGCCAAGGGCGTACTGAAAACCGCTGCAGCCGCCGCCGGCGACACCGATCCGCAGCACTGTCGTTTCGGGGAGTTTCTGTTCGGCGATCACCCGCTTGATTTCGCCTGCTGCCTTTTCCGTCAACAATACCGACATGGGGTCACCACTCCTCGCACTGGATCCGCGTTCGAATTGAATGCTACCGGGACTTTCCCGCATCCGTCGGTGCACTTCACGGTAAAGTATAGCAATTCGCGTCGGGAATCCAAGAGGGGGAATCGTCTGGATGTTGTGGTCCCGGCCAGCAGTGCGTTCTCAAGCATGATCGGCTTGATCGCCGGCAGCGAGGCTTCCCAAGTGATTGTCGGCAGAATCTTTACGAATCGACGTGAGTAGCTTCCACAAAGGGCCGGAGATATACTCCAGGCAGCCCTTCGCCCGTCTCTGGTGCCCTCAGGAGTCTCTCATGACCGACAGTATTCATGATGAAACCGTACCGTCGGGGCCGGGCGATTCGACGCCGCAGTTGGGGGCCACTCCATCCGGCGTGTTGCGGGTCTACCAGACCGGACCGTTGACGGTGGTGGGTTTCGCCGGTGAGGACGTTCCCGATGAAGTCTGCATTGCGGCCTATCGCGATCAGCTCTTCAAACTGATCGACGAGCACCAATGCAAAGTCCTGGCATTCGATCTCACCGGGGTCGGACTGGTGCCGAGCGGCATGCTCGGAGTGCTGATCAGTCTTCGCAAGCGGCTGGAACGGGTGGAACTGTACAATCCGTCAAAAGACGTGCGCGAGGTGTTGGAGATGACGCAGCTCGCATCGCTGTTTGAGATTCGTGAAGTCGCGGTGTAAGTCGGAGTGACGCAGGCTGATGTTTCTCGGGATTGAAATCGGCGGGACCAAACTCCAGTTGGGAGTGGGGCCCGGAGACGGAGCCACGTTTACAGAGTTCGTCCGGCTGGATGTCGACACCGCGCGCGGTGGAGCCGGAATTCGGGACCAGATCGCCGCCGTCGGCCCGGAGCTGGTCCGCAAACACGGCGTAAAGCGCGTCGGTTACGGCTTCGGCGGTCCGGTCTTCGGGGCGAAGGGAATCGTCCAGACGAGCCATCAGGTCGCCGGTTGGGATCAGTTTCCACTGGTCGAGTGGACGCAGCAGCAACTGGGCGTGCCAACGCGCCTGGGCAATGACTGTGATGTCGCCGCGCTCGCGGAAGCGACCTACGGCGCAGGACGCCAGGCGCGCACTGTGTTTTACGTCACCGTCGGTACCGGGATTGGCGGCGGACTGGTCATCGACAAAAAGATTCACGGCACCGATCGCCCCGCGGCGGCCGAAATCGGCCATCTGCGACCGGGACTCGATGCGACGACAGCGCATCACACCGTGGAATCGCGTGCGGCGGGTCCGGCGATCTCCGCCCGTGTGCAACGGCGGTTGCAGGAGTTAGCTGCAGCGAAGCAGGTCACTGATCTCGCGCAACAACTGCTCAATCTCGTCGACGGCAACGTTGAGCAGCTCACAACGAAACAGATCGCGATCGCAGCGGCGCAAGGGAATGAATTTGCGCTGGAGTCCTATCGAGAGGCCACCACGGTTCTGGGATGGGCGATTGCACAGATGACGACGCTGCTCGCGCCGGACGTGGTGATTATCGGCGGCGGCGTCTCACTGGTCGGCGACGACGTGTTCTTCAACCCGCTGCGTGAATCGGTCGACAAGTACAGTTTCCCGCCGTTGCGCGGACAGTGTCCGGTCGTACCGGCTGCACTGGGCGAGAGTGTCGTCGTGCACGGCGCGCTGGCCCTCGCCGCCGCGGAATAATTGCTACTTCATCGTCCACACGCGGACGGCACCATCCCGGCCACCGGAGGCCAGCAGGTTGCCCGCCTCGTTAAAGACCACGGTGTGCACGGCGAGCTTGTGGCCGAGATAGGTTCCCCGCAGCTTGCCCGTGTCGGTGTCCCAGAGCTTGACCGCCCCGTCGTGCCCGCCGGTTGCCAGCGTGGCTCCATCGGGAGAAAACGCGACCGACCAGATGTCACCGTCGTGGCCTTCCCACGACTTAATCAGCTGGCCGTTGCCGGTGTCCCAGATCCGCACGGTCTTGTCCCAGCCGACAGAGGCGAGCCGCTTGCCATCATGCTGGAACGCGAGCCCGTACACCGGGCCGGTGTGGCCTTCGAGGGGCAGCTTCTGCGTCTTCGTCTTGGCGTTCCACAGGTGGATCGTTTTGTCCGACCCGGCAGTGGCGAGCGTCTCGTCATCGGGAGACAACGCGATCGCATAAACGGCCCCGTTGTGTTCGAGTTCCGCAAGTGGCTGGTTGGAGTGCTCCAGCGACCAGACGCGCACATGCCCGTCGCGCACCCCGGCGATCAAGCGGCGGTTGTCGTGCGAGAGAGCCAGGCCGCGGACGGCGTTCGCGTTGTCGAACGTCTGCACCGGTTCCGCCTCGCTGACCTTCCAGAGCTTGATGAGGCCGTCATCGCCCGCGGTGACGAATTGCTCGCCGGTGTTCGAAAACTGAACCGACCACACCACGCCGCGGTGAGCCGGAACGGTCGACTTCACGCTCGCTTTGGCCCAGTCCCACAAGCGCACCGATCCGTCTTCCACGGCCATCGCGAGCGTGTCACTGGCAGGGTTGAACGACACCGACCACACCGTCCCGGCATTGGCACTGAGAACCGCGGCCGGCTCAGCTGTAGAACTTAACACGGCGGGTAACTTCGGACGGCTCGCGAAGAAGATACCGGCCAGCACACCGACGGCGAGAAAGGC
>DASRYX010000291.1:0-6956 GCA_035686985.1 Planctomycetaceae bacterium
GGATGCGATTAGCGATGGCGGCGCGGGACGAAACTCATCAAGATTGAACGGCCTGCGGCAGGAATTGCCGCGAAACTGCCACCAAGCCCAGGAGTGAGCCATGCAGCTTGCGGGAAAGACGGCCCTCATCACCGGCGGGCGTCGCGTTGGCGGTAAACTCGCGGTTCTGCTCGCCGAGCGCGGGATGAACATCGCGCTCAGTTACCATACGAATCGCCACGCAGTAGAAGAGACCGCGGCACATTGTCGCACACACGGCATTGAGGCTGAGGTTTTTCAGGCCGATCTGCGGGAAGCCGATCAGGCCCAGGGACTCGTCAATGATACCGCTTCACGGTTTGGTACCGTGGATGCGCTCATCAATCTGACAAGCATCTACACCCGCACGCCATGGAAAGAACTGACGCCGGGAGATTACGACGCGATGATCGCGTCGAATCTCACGGCGCCATATTGGACGGCGGTCGCCGCCGCGCGGCAGATGCAGCGGCAGCCGGTCGCCGCAGGATTACAGGGAAAGATCATTCACTTCACGGACTGGGCCGTCGAACGGCCGTATCGAGGCTTTCTGCCGTACATCGTCGCCAAAGGGGGACTGGTCACGTTGACGAAGGCGCTGGCTGTCGAACTGGCGCCCACAATTACGGTCAACGCGATTGCTCCAGGAACCATCGAGCCACCGCCGGACATGTCACACGAACAGCTGGAACGGATTCGGCAGAGTGCGGCGCTGGAACGCATCGGTAGCCCGGAAGACGTGAACCGAGCCGTGCTCTACCTGCTGGAAGGAACCGATTTCGTGACGGGAGAAGTGTTTCGCGTGGACGGCGGCCGCTTTCTGGGACCATCCGGCGAAACGCAAGCTGACAAAGAGTGAAAGGGAGCGGCCTGACAGAAGCGGGATCTGCCCGGCGACGTGTGCACGTCGTCGCCGTGAAGATCGGGGGAGCAGACGCCGAGCGATCGAGAGAGCTTCGACATGGCCCGACGCAAGGTTGCCCGGCATGGGCGTCCGTGCATCCCGAACAACGCACGATCAAGAGGTCATCACCGGGAGATCAGAGAGTCCGCGAATCTCGGGGGATGACGGTCAGCCGACGTGGGGGACGATCACGCTACCAGGGCGGCGCCGTCCACCATCGCTCGGCCCGATGCATGGGGCGGGGTGACGACGCCCGCGTGCTCAGAATCAGGCTCTGGTGCAACCCGAGCACTCGCCGGGTGACAACGTGCTGCGGGTAACCGGCCGAGTAGGTCGACGGGGCGTGCAAACCGGGACGCAGCAGATCGGGAGCGGAGCGACAAGACATGGCAATCTCCGAGCAAGAGGGGGAATTGCTGGCGGCCACACTCAAGTGTGCACTCCACGCTGCCGGACGACGGATCAATCGACGCAATCACGAGTCGATTTTGATGTGTTGACCCACCAGCGCCCGCGCGTTGCATGAAAGCGTCAAGGTTTTGCCAGAGACGCTACTTCGCCATCCACGTTGACCCCGGACTATGCCAAACAAAAAGAGCGGAGCCATTCGGCCCCGCTCTCGTTCTTAATCGTCTTCATGAATCAACGCGCTATTTGCTCGTCAAAGCGAAGTCGGCCTTGTTGTCGCCTTGTTTCACCGTGAACGACATCTTGCTGCTCGAGGTGGAGCTGTAACGTGACGGGAAAGGACCGTCCTTGTCACCGTCGGCGCCCTTTTTGCTGAGCTTGATGTTGCCGGCCATCTTCAGCGGATCGACGTTCGGTGTTGCCGTGGTGGCGGGAGCCGTCAGCTGGACTTTGTATTCCACCGCCGGGATATCGCCGTGCGGGTAAGTCAGCGTATAAGTGCCACCGTCGGCAACCGTTCCGGTCGCCGTGTATCCCTTGTCCGACATGAACAGCACCTGGCACCCGGCGGCGAGCGGTTTGCCATCGAGGGTGATCGTGCCAGCGACCTTCCCGCGCGGACCGGTGTACCCGTCCCCTTTAGACCCACACCCCGCCATCACGCTCAGAATCAGCAGCGAACAACACATCGCCGGCGGCGAACGGAAAACACCACGCATGAGACACTCTCGAAGGGGAAACAGGGTGCAAAAACAATTAAGTCTTGAGGACGCCGAAGCATCCCCAAGACTCGGAAAGTCGGAAAGCCAGAAGATTAGAAATCGCCGACCGGCTTGTCATCGTCACGCACGGCTAGAATGGTCAGCACGTACATGTCGATGTTGTCACTGATGAAGCGGACCGCGCCGTCGCACAGCAGAACATGCACGCCCCCCGAGTGGGTCGAGGTGAGCGGACAGTTGCTGCCCGACGCATCATCCCAGGCGGACCAGACCAGGCCGTCCTGTCCGAGAACCTTCGAGTTCGGAGCGTAACGGATGCAGACGTTAGAGGTCTGCGGGGCCCAGTCACGCCAGCCCGTCAGTCCGCCCATCGCCCAGCTCCAATTGCGGCTGGGACGGCGGTCGTCCTTCACGTTCCCGGTCGCGTCATACACGAAGTTGCTGATTTCGCCTTCGATAATCGTGTTCGAGGTCCCGTCGGTGCAGCGGCTGATGTTCTTGCCGCCGAAGGTCGACATGCCACGGTTCGAGGTGAAGCCCCAAGGCTGCGGAGGCACAGCGGGATTGTTCGTCCCCTGATCATTCACACCCTTCCAGTCGACGAACTGGCCCCGGGGCACAGCACCGCTGATTCCGTAGTAGTGGGATGTCGGAAACGCGTTCGGACTCAGCGGCGGCAGGTTCGACGACGGGCACTTGATCAGCGGAATAATCGCAGCCCGGGAAATCGCCAGGTTGCCGTCCCAGCCTTCATTCGGCGCGTTGAAGTTCCACTGATTGTACAGCGGGGCCTGATCCATGTACGGCAGCAGGCCCACCCATTGCGAGTGCCCCCAGCGTTCGCCACCACTCGCCGGGTCGTACCCGGTAATGCCGAATGGACACGGGAAGCGCTGATAGTTGTCGTGATAGTTATGCAGCGCCAGACCAATCTGCTTCAGATTGTTACGGCACTGCGTGCGGCGGGCGGCTTCGCGGGCTTGTTGCACCGCGGGCAGCAGCAGGGCGATCAGAATTGCGATGATGGCGATCACCACCAGCAATTCGATCAACGTAAAACCTCGGGACCGAGAACGTGGCATGTGTTTCTCCCTGATGAAAACTGAAAAGGACGAAAAGACCCTATGACCCGGATTGAGCAATTGTTACGACAACTCACACCGTGCCAGCGTGAAACAGCGCCGGAACCCATGAGAGCTCGATGAAACAGTCGAATTGTTTGTCACTGTCGGAATCGAAAGACGAATTTGCCAAGAACCATCGAGAGAGTCACGACGGCAAGATTTGATGCTACGGCGCTCACGCATCAAGTGTCAATCAAGAGTCCACCGTCTTGAATTCAAATTGCCAAAATAGACCCGAGCGAACGAGAGTTGGTCCTGGAAACATCGGCCCGTGGCAAAGACTGCCGCGAGAGTTTTCGACTGTAAATCGAGGCGCGGCAACACCACGGATTGGCCGATGCCAGCTGGATTGCGCACGCAAGATGTGACGGTGGCGAAGACATCATCCGGTCATGTGGCGCAGCACAACGACCGATTCAGGCGGCATACGCACAACCGCGCCTTCGCGCTGAATAAGCGGTGTTGATGCCAGTGTAACGATCGTGGAGCGATCAACGGGCAGATCACGAGATCCAGTCCCGAGATTGATCGCAATCGTGACCGATTGAGAAGTCGCTGACAGCCATTGCTCTGCGGCGTCGAATTGGACAGCGGTGAAGTTCAGTCCGTCCGGATCGCATACCAGTATGTCCCGTCGCAGTCGCAGCAGTGAGCGGTACCACTCCCGCAGCGCGCCGTGTTCGGCGGTCTCCATCTCCTGCCATTTCAGTTTGGCCTTGGCGAATGTTTGAACGTCGGTTGCTTCCAGGATCTCCTCAAGCGGCCAGCCAAACGCGGCGAATTCGTTTTTTCTTCCTTCCGACACCGCTTGGGACAATACCGGGTCATCATGAAAATCGACAAAATACGGAAAGGGCGTGGACGCTCCCCACTCTTCGCCTTGAAACAGCATGGGGACATACGGTGACAACAGGATCAACGCGGCTCCCGCCTGCACGCGGGCCTGGCTGGCAAGAAGTGTGATTCGCTCGCCGCCGGCGCGATTGCCGATCTGATCGTGGTTCTGCAGGCAGACGACAAACCGGTGCGGTGATAACCCCGCCGGACTGCGCCCATGACGTCGACGGCGATATGGTGAATGTCGCCCATCATGATAGAAGGGCGAGTGCAGCACATGCGCAACTTGATCAATCGCGCCGTAGTCCACGTAATAGCCGCGTTGTTCACCCGTCAGCCAGGCATGAACCGCGTGGTGCACGTCGTCGCTCCACTGCGCATCGACGCCATAGCCCCCTTGCTCGCGTGGCCGCAGCACTTTCGGATCATTCAGATCGCTCTCCGCAATCAGCACGAACTTTTTCCCCAGGCTCGCGCTGAGCGCGTCAACCTCGTCCGTCAGCTGTTCTAGGAAATGGTACGCCGAGAGATCGATGAAAGCATGCACGGCGTCCAGACGTAGACCATCGCAATGATAGTCGCGGAGCCACATCAACGCGTTATCGATGAAGAACCGCCGGACTTCGTCGCTGTCCGGCCCATCGAGATTGACCGACGGTCCCCACGGCGTCACATAGCAGTTGTGGAAATAAGGACCAAATCGCGACAGGAAATTTCCGACCGGCCCGAGATGGTTGTAGACTACGTCGAGCACGACAGCGAGACCGTGGGCATGGCACTGATCGACGAATTGCTGGAACCCGGCCGGTCCGCCGTACGGTTCATGCGGGGCGTATAAGCTCACACCGTCGTAGCCCCATCCGTATTGTCCATGAAACGCCGCGACCGGCATGACTTCGACATGGGTCACGCCGAGGTCGTGAAGATACGACAAGCGTTCCATCGCCGCGGCGAACGTGCCGGCTTCGGTAAAGGTGCCGATGTGGAGTTCGTAGAACACCGCGCGACTCATCGGCGGCGGTGTCCAATCCGTATCGGTCCAGTTGAACGCGTTAAAGTCCACGGCACGTGACAACCCGCAAACACCCTGCGGCTGCCAACGGCTGCGCGGATCGGGAAACGGTCCTTCACCGTTGACGAGATAACCGTAATCGGTCCCCGGGCTCAGGGGCGAAGGGCTTTCCCACCAGCCTCCCGAACCGCGCGGCATCAAGACACGATCCGAGCCCACCTGAAGTTCAACATGTTCGACCTGAGGTGCCCAGACAGCGGCGCGCTGGCCAATCGCGGTCGACATCTGACGGGGAACCCTCGCGTGCCATTGAACCAGTGACGTTTCTGTAAGCTGCGGAGAGCAAACTTCATTCCCGCGGCACAGTCCCGCGTCGGAGTCAGTGCGTCGGTTGCAATGAGCGCCAGAACCCGACGATCCCGGTCCGAACGTTCCATAGCCATCGCGGCGAGAACACTGGCAGGTGATTGCCTCACGCAGACCCTGACCGTTCATCGCGCAAACTGATTCCGCTCAGGCCGTCCTCTCGCCCGCATCATGGGACTGCGTTGTGGTTGGCTGCTGACCGAGGAACGTGAGGATTTTCGCATTCACCTGAACCGTCGCTTCGCGCTGCAGCCAGTGGTGCACGTCGTCGAACCAGACGATCTCCGCCTGATCGGCCAACTTCTGACTGGCGATCGCGAGTCCGGGTTCTTCCGTCGGATCATGCCGACTGAACAAGATCTGTGTGGGAACGGTGACGCGTTGCAAAAGGGTGGTCTGGCGGCGGCGCACCAGGGCCCGGTAATAGTTCAGCATGCAGGGCAGTGCTCCCGGCTGCGACCACCCCTCGGTCAGATAACGGCGATCACTTTCATCGAACACCCTTGGTTGGCTCGTGGCTTTGACCGCCTGAAACATCGCGGTGAAGTTGTTCCACCGCATCAGCGCTTCGGGCAACCACGGAAGCTGGAAGAATCCGACATACCAGCTTTTCAGCAGCTGCGTCGGATGAGTGTAAAGGTACGGTCGGACTGCTCCCGGGTGCGGCGCGTTGAGAACAGTCAGACTCTGCACCCGGTTCGGTGCCCGTGCAGCGACCCACCAACCGACGATGCCGCCCCAATCGTGCCCCACCAAGTGAAACGTGCTTCTCGTTTCCGTGTCGGCGAGCTCCAGCACATCATTCGCAAGGAGATCAAGATCATACGCCGCGATTCCTTGCGGCTTATCACTGCGGCCATAGCCTCGTTGGTTCGGAATGAGAACGCGATAACCGGCGGCGACCAGCGGCTCGATCTGCAAGTGCCAGCCTTGCCAAAGATCGGGGAATCCATGCAGCAGAATGACCAGCGAGCCATTCGAATTACCGGCCGCGACCACTTCGAGCGAAAGCCCGGAGGCGAGCCGGCGGACCTCGGCGGTGAAGGGTAATTCCGGAGTCATCATCTTCCCACGACCGACGCAGCATCATCGCGACCGGCGCAACAATGCTTTACTGTGGTATTCAAGGCAGCACCGTTCACGAAGACAAGCTGATTCGAGGCGACCATGAACCCACTTCCTCCGGTTCCTTATTCCGATGACGTGGAGGTCATCCCCGCGGATGAGGAGCAAACGTTCTCCCAGATCGTGGACGTGATGCAGACGCTGATGCACGCCAAGTCGTCTCGCTACGGTGACCGAGTTCGCGATGTGCACGTCAAATCTCACGGCAGTGTCCACGCGGAGTTTCGTGTCCTCGACGGTCTGCCGCCGGAACTCGCTCAGGGATTGTTTGCTGCGCCGAAGGCTTATTCCGCAAAACTACGGTTTTCCAACGCGAGTCCGATTCGTCAATCCGATCTGCTCCCTGACGGGCGGGGCCTCGCCATCAAGGTTGATCTAAAGCAACCGGAGTCGGGTGCTACGACACAGGATTTCCTGATGGCGAACCATCCGACGTTTCT
>DASRYX010000292.1:0-1999 GCA_035686985.1 Planctomycetaceae bacterium
CGTTCCCGCACGGAGAGCTGAGCCGTCTGATGCGTGCAGTAAATCACCGAAAGATTCACGGGAGGTCTCCCGCAGCTCGCGGACGGTTCGGCTGATGAACCGTCCCCTGGTGACTTAACCGGCTGAGGGCTTGCGAGCCCAACACGGTGACGAGCAACAGCACCGTCGAGAAGGCGGTGAGCGACGCCATCTGTCGGCCCGGCGTCCGCACCGCGACGAGCATCCAGATATAGCCCGCAGCGAGGACAACCCAGCTTGCCAGACTGAGCACGATGAGGGGATCACTCCACGCCCGCTCCATCGCCCCTTCGCCCGTACGGACGAGTACCAGACCGACTCCGATCGCCATGCCGAGCGTCAACAAGGGCACGGAAATCATCACGAGCCATTTGTTCCAGCGGTGCAGCCGTTCCAAGCTCGGCAATTTCAAGCCGGTGGTTGAGATCTGTTGATTCTTCATCCGCCAGTGCTGCCAGAGATACATCAGGCTGACGACGAGCCCGGCCAGCAAGCCACCGATGCCGAAGACCAGCATCACCACGTGAAGCATCGTCCAGTGGCGATCGATGTTTTCCGGAGGCCGCTGGGCCGGTGAAAACATTGACGCAGCGATCACCAGCAGGAGAATCAGCGGCAGGACCAGCAACCCCGCGGCGGCATCCCGGTCGCTCAGAGACACGAACAGGTACACGAGTGCCACCAACCACGCGAGGACATACATCCAGTCCTGCATGGAACTCAGCAGGGGTGGCAAGCTGGTGGTTTGTGAGCGGAAATAGAGGAAGATCGTATGCGCGACTAACCCCGCCGCCGTCACCGACAGCGTGGCGACGCGCTGCCAGGCGCTCTTCCCGAAAATCCGGAACAGTTCGATCGCGAAAGCGAGGCCGTAACTCGCCAAAAAGCACACGACGCTCACGCGTCCCATGTTCCCATCCCCAACCGCCGATGACGTTTCAATCCGTCAATTGTCCGCGGGGCGAGGGGAAAAGACAATCGCGAACTGATTATCCCAGTTCCGGGATCGGGCGACCACCTTCGACGACGATCGGCGTGGGTCGACCCTGTGGCGACAGCCAATGCGTCGACAAATCGATGTCGAGATGCCGGAAGATGGTCGCGGCGAGATCCTGCGGACGCACGGTGCCATCCTTGATCTCGTAACCGCGGCTGTCGGTGCTGCCGATCGCCTGACCGTGCCGCAACCCGCCACCGGCCATCAAAATCGACATCACGTTCGTCCAATGGTCGCGGCCGGCTTTCGTGTTGATCGTCGGCGCACGGCCGAATTCGCTCATCATCACAATCAGCGTGTCGTCGAGTTTCCCCCGCTGTTCGAGATCGTTCACCAGCGCATAGATCGCCCGGTCAATCTGCGGCAGGAGCGGCGTCAAACCTTTCTCAATGCCGCCCCATTGGACATCGTCGCCGTGATGATCAAAGTAGCCCCACGCACCGCTGACCAAGACATAAGACGTGCCGGCTTCCACGAGCCGCCGCGCGAGAATCGCCTTTTCGCCGATGCTGTTTCGACCGTAGGCATCCCGCGTGGCGTCAGTTTCATGCCGCATGTCAAACGCACGTTCGACATGCCCGCCCAGCACCATGTCGTAGGCCTGCTGATTGAATTGGGTCGTCTTCTTCAGGCCATCGTCCACATCGGCGCGATAGCGGTCGAACGCCTGCCGCAGCGCATCGCGGTCCTGCAGCCGTGGGGTTTCGATCCCCTTGGGCACGCCGAACTTACCGACGAGGTCCAGCCCGTTGACGGGCGCGTAACGCGGTCCCAACAATCCCGCCTCGTAAACATCGGCCTTCCACGACGGGGCGATTCCCACGAACGCCGGCAGGTCGGGATGATTCGGGCCTTTGAACTTCGCGACGACCGAACCCATGGAAGGCCAGCCGTCACCATCACGGCCGTTGTCGGTGCGGCGGGCCAGCGGATTGCCGGCCTGCAAAGTGATCGGCGTGTGATTGCTGGTCTTGCAGTCGACGG
>DASRYX010000293.1:0-2966 GCA_035686985.1 Planctomycetaceae bacterium
CTCGGGTTGTGACCATTTCCCGCTCGGCGGTTTCGCGCCGCGCTGTGGCTAGGTACGAGGCGCGAAGACGCTAGCGAGATGAGTGAACCGCTGAATGGATCTCATGAGCGACACGGTCTTAATTCCACCGCTACGAACGGCGCTCACCGCGCTGAGTGTGGTTGACCAGCGTGCCATCGTCGCAGTCTCCGGCGGAGCGGACAGCGTTGCGCTCTTGTACGGCCTGATCACGCTGCGCGATGAATTGTCACTGTCCTTGATCGTGGCGCACTATCACCACCGGCTGCGCGGCGACGAAGCCGATGCCGATGCCGCGTGGGTGGAACAGCTTGCGATTACTCACGGCTTGCCGTTCTGTCTCGGACTCGCGACGACCGCAACCGATCCCCATGCGGCCGGTGTGGAAACCCGGGCTCGGAAACAGCGGTATGCGTTCCTCAAGCAAGTCGCAAAAGAGCATCATGCTCCGACGATCATGACGGCTCACACGGCGGATGATCTTGTGGAGACCGTGTTGCATCACCTGTTTCGCGGAACCGGCGTGGCCGGGTTGCGCGGCATTCCGCGCGAACGAACGCTCGGTGACGGTGTGCGCCTTGTGCGGCCGTTGTTGTCGGCCTCGCGCCGCGACGTCGAAGATTATCTCGCCGAGATTGGCCAGTCCTTCCGCACCGATTCCACGAATGCTGACCCACATTACCGCCGCAACTGGCTGCGACACTGCTTGCTGCCACTGATTCACGACAAGTATCCGCATGCTACCGCCGCAGTCACCCGGTTGAGTCAGCAGGCAGCGGAGCTCGCTGCCGCGCTGGCGGACTGGGCGCACCGTCTGTTACATGCGGCGATTCTCGATCACACCGCCGACACAGTGCGGCTCAAGCGCTCCGCACTCACCGGACTGCCGCGACACGTGCAACGGGAAGTCTTTGTCCGACTCTGGGAGCGCCAACACTGGCCGCGCGATCGCATGACCGCGGTCGATTGGGATCGCGCCGTTGATCTCATCGATGGAAACATCACCGCGGCCACCCTGCCCGGCGGCGTCATGCTGACCGCACGGGCCGACCTGCTCATCGTGACTTTGCCGGTTGCGCAATCGTTACCGCCGGACTAACCGACTGGGTGGCGGGGGCGCACCACGTTAAGTGGAAGCCCCCGAAACGGCGCGTGTGATCCGGGGGCTTCCTACGGTGCGCCCCGCCACCCCGGCGGTTGTGCAATCGTTACCACCGGAGGAATCGGACGGTCAGAATTTGTGACGGGACAGCCGGTGAACATAGAAAACGGTCGATCTGACCGGTAGCATACGGCCTTGCCTGTCTGTGGATATCACCGATCCGATGTCCGCGACCCCCGATCATTCATCCAGATGTCAGCACCTTCGGCTGGGAGAACACGCGCATGTCAGGTCCGCTTACACCGGGCGCCACCGCCCCGAATGCCCATCGGCTCCTGTGGGCCGGCTTCATGGCAATCCTCGCCGCCGGCGTGGGTTTCGCCATTCGCGGCGGGATCCTCGACAACTGGGGCCGTGAATTCGGCTTCACCGGCTCGGAACTGGGCGCGATCGGCGGGGCCGGGTTCACCGGGTTCTGCTTCGGGATCATCATCGGTGGCGTGATCGCGGATAAGATCGGTTACGGCAAACTCGTCGCCGTCGCGTTCCTGCTGCATGTGCTGTCAGCGGTGGTCACCTTCGCCGCCGCCACACCGGCCGCGGGACTGGAAGGCTCGGCGCTCGATGCTGCAAAGGCATCGGGATATCAATTCCTCTTCTGGGGCACGTTCCTGTTCGCCGTCGCGAATGGAACCCTCGAAGCCGTGGCGAACCCGCTTGTCGCCGCCGCGTTTCCGAACAACCGCACGCACTACCTCAACATTCTGCACGCCAGCTGGCCCGCGGGGATGATCCTCGGCGGTGTCGCCGGCTGGGTGCTCGACGATCAGATGGAAATGTACTGGAAGTATCAACTCGCTCTGTTCCTTGTCCCGACGGTGATCTACGGCCTGATGTTTATCGGCCAGGCGATGCCGAAGTCCGAAGCGTCGAAGATGGGTCTGAGCCTGGGCGAAATGCTCAAGGACGTCGGGCTGCTCGGCGGACTGGTTGTCTGTTTCCTCGTGTCACTGTTCCTGGGTGATGTTCTCAGCCCGCTGTTCCCAAATAATCCCGAAATGGGCAAGTACGCGGGTTATGGCGTCGGAGCCGTTCTGCTGCTCGCGCTTGCCGCACTGACGAAAGGTTCCGCCGGTTCACCGCTGCTGTTCGTGCTCTTCGTCGTTCACGCGCTCGTGGGAGCCGTGGAACTCGGGACCGACGGCTGGATTCAGAACATTACCGGCAACATTCTCAGCTCGGGCGAAGGCAAGATTCTGTTCGTCTTCACCTCAGCGGTCATGTTTGCCCTGCGATTCTGTGCCGACTTTATTGAGAAGAAGCTCGGCTTCTCGCCGATCGGCATTCTGCTGACGTGTGCGATTCTCGCCTGCATCGGTTTGAATCTCACATCGAAGGTCGATTCGTTCGCCCTCGCCCTGATCGCCTTGACGGTCTATGGGATCGGCAAGACGTTCTTCTGGCCGACGATGCTGGCCGTCGCGAGCGATCGGTTCCCGCGAACCGGGGCCGTCGCGATCAGCATCATGGGCGGCATCGGCATGCTCTCCGCCGGGTTGATGGGGGCTCCGGGCCTTGGATATTCGAAGGACCGTTTCGCCGGCGAAGCGTTGACGAAGTCGGACCCGGCATTGTTCGAAGAGTACAAAGCCGCGAAGCCCAGCACGTTCCTGTTCCTGCCGCCCGCGACCGGCCTCGATGGTACGAAGGTCGGCGATCTGCAGAAGATTGACAAGGCCCAACGCACGCCGGAACAACAGAAAGTGATCGACGCCAGCATCGCCGGTGACCGCAAGACCTTGGTCGCCGACTCGTTCATCCCCGCGACGATGGCAGTGATCTACCT
>DASRYX010000294.1:0-1542 GCA_035686985.1 Planctomycetaceae bacterium
TGATTGTACGAATCCGCGATCAGCAGATCGCCATCGTAAAAGACAATCCCCAGCGGATGTTGCAGTCGGGCCTTGGCCCCGATGGCGTCGACATCGCCGAACTCAAACAAGGAACGACCGCCCGGCAAATTCGATGTGCCCACCACCGTGGTCACTTCACCCACCGGATTGATGAGATCGTTGAGCCGTTTAGTGGTGATCTGTCGGACCGCGGACCCTTCGCTGTCGACGACGAACAGATGCTTGCCGTCAGTCGCCAATCCGGACGGTTGCGCCAGCGCGGACTCCGACAGGGTGCCGTTGCGGATGTCTTCCCGACCCGACCCGGCGAACGGCTGAATGGTCTCGCTGCCGAATTTGTGCGACCAGATCTGATGCGGTCCCGCCATCGCGATGTACAACACATCGTCGAGGACAAGCAGATCCCACGGACTGTTGAGCGCGGTTGCCCGCAAGGTCCCGGCATTGGGGCGGAACGAGCCCTGCTGGCCCGTTCCCGCATACGTCTTCACCGTCTTCTGCGTGAGATCGACGGCCCGAATCATGTGGTTCTCGGTGTCCGCCACGTACAACGTGTTGTCGACCAGGACCATCCCCTGCGGTCGATCGAACTGGGCCTCGGTGTAAGAGCCGTCCTTCTCGCCAATCGTTCCCGAGCCGATGACGTCGATCAGTTTGCCCTCGAGCGTCGTCACCACGATGCGGTTGTGATTGCTGTCGGAAATAAACAAGCGGTCGCCCGCCTCATCGGCGATGACTTTCCCCGGGAAACGCAGCGGTGTGGCCGGCTGCTTGAACTTCTCCAGCGCAAACTGCACCGGCGTTTCGTCAAGCGTTTTCTTCGCGCGGTGATAATCAATCAGCTTGGTCACCACCGCTTCGAGCAGTTCGCGATTGCCTTCGCCCGACACATACCCGCAGTAGTTCCCTTCCGGATCAATCAGCACGAGCGACGGCCACGCGCGGATGCCGAACTTGCGCCAGAGGACCATGTTCGCGTCGTTGACGACCGGGTGCTTGATTTCATACCGCAGGATTGCCTTGCGGATATTGCCGCTCTCCTTCTCGTTATCGAACTTCGCCGAATGCACGCCGATGACGACGACTTCGTTCGGAAACTTTTTCTCGAGGTAATCGAGATCGGGCAGGACGTGCATGCAGTTGATGCAGCAGTACGTCCAGAAGTCGAGCAGGACGATCTTTCCGCGGAGCTCCTTCAGCGTGATGGGCCCGCCGGCGTTGAGCCATTCCACGCCTCCTTCGAGTTCGACGGCCTGCACGCGGTCCGGGAACGGGTTGGGCGGAAGATTCCCGTCCGCGGCGTCGGCGGCGAAGAGCGTCGGCGACATCATTCCGACCAGACACGCCAGCCCCAGTCCCCAGCGCGCGGTCCATGACCGGGCTACCTCTCGGCATCGCATCGTGAGATCCTTCCTGTTCAATCGCCATCGGGAGACAGCATGCGTGTCCAGTCCTGAAATCGTATCAGTCCTTCTCGATGCTGCCAAATGCGGAAGGCGGTTGCATCGGTTAGACCGGCCG
>DASRYX010000295.1:0-7411 GCA_035686985.1 Planctomycetaceae bacterium
TACATGACCCTCGGCGGCGTCTTCAAAGATGTGGATGTCTGTCTGCACTGGCATCCGTCGACCAAGAACGAAGTCTGGAACGGCAGCAGCAAGGCGGTCGTCTCCGCGAAGTTTCATTTTCAAGGAGTGACCGCGCACGCCGCGGGAAGCCCTGAGAACGGGCGCAGCGCGCTGGACGCCGTTGAGTTGATGAACCTCGGCGTGAACTTCATGCGCGAGCATGTGCGGGAAGACGCCCGGCTGCATTATGTGATCACCGAAGGGGGTGGTGCGCCAAACGTTGTCCCGGCCAATGCGACGGTGTGGTACTACGTCCGGGCCGATGATCACACGGACGTGGAAAAGTACTTTGCGTGGGTACAGGACATCGCCAAAGGAGCGGCGATGATGACCCGCACGAAGCTGCGGATGGACATCGATACCGATTGTCATGAGATCATCGGCAACACGCCGCTGGCTGAGCTCGTCAATCGACAATTTGTCCGCATTGCCGCTCCGAAGTTCACGCAGGACGAGCACGCCTTCGCCCGGCGGTTGCAGGAACCGGTGGTGGAGCAGACCGGCAAACCGTTCGCAGTCGCATTGGATGAAAAAGTGTATCCCTTGCAGGCGATTGGCGAGAAATCCAAAGGCTCGACCGACGTCGGTGACATCAGCTGGCACGTTCCGACGATGGGCTTGCGGACGACGTGTTTCCCCAGTGGCAGTCCCGGTCATTGCTGGCAGAATGTCGCGTCGATCGGATCCACGATTGGGGAGAAAGGGACCGTCTACGCCGCGCAACTCCTGGCGGCTTCGGCGATCGAACTGCTGCAGCGGCCGGACATCGTCGCAGCGGCGAAAGCGGACTTCCAGACCCGGATGAAAGAAAAGACGTATACCTCGCTGATTCCCAAAGGGCAGCAGCCGCCCGCGAAAATCCGCTGAAAGATCGCCTGCTGGATTCCGGATCATTTTCTTCAAATGGGGGCTAACGGAATCGCGCACTTCCGACTAGGATGAGCATGTTCGGAACTTTGGTCGGAGATGGGCGATGTGGCCGTGGATTCTGGGTGGGGGTGTCGGAACGCTGGTCGCAATCGCCGGGCTGGCGATTCCGCTGGCCAAAGCGTGGCAACGGCGCGACGTGCAGCACGCACTCAAGCAATTCCGTCTCCGTCGTGAGGTTCTCGAAGCCCGGTTCTTCGACATCGCCCGCGGCTTGGGAAAACCGCGTGGATTGCGGTGGATTGAATGCGACTGGCAGAACGCGGTCAGTTTCGCCCGCGACAAACAGTCCGGCCTGTTGACGGCGTTCGTGGCGGTCAACATCCGGTTCGAAGCCGTCGAGGGGGGCGAGATGGAGGATGTCGCCGCCGTGAGCACCGTGCGCGATGCCGCCGCCGTCTTCCATTACCGTGACGGCGTCTGGGGCACCGGCGGCCGGGCCCTCTTCAACATGAATCCGGCCGACGCCGTCCGCCAGCTGAGCGGGCAGTTTTCGCCCATCTCTGCGCTGGAATCAGTCCCGCGGTAGCCGCATCAAGGCTCGCCGACTGCTAATCAAACGGGCACGGCTTGCTTGTCGGTATTGCATTTGCTTACGCTTTGGGCATTCCTTCCCGATCTGATGAAGGCAGCCTGCAGCGGAGACGTTTGACCGTGCCTGGATTGACCCCACGTGAAGTTCTGGCTCTCTGTCGTGAGCATGAGCTCCGGGCCGTTGACCTCCGGTTCATGGATTTTCCGGGAACCCAGAAGCATTTTACGATTCCCGTAAAGGCTTTGTCCGAAAAGAGTTTTGAAGACGGATTTGGCTTTGACGGCTCGTCGATCCGCGGCTGGCAGGCGATCAACGAAAGTGACATGCTGGTCGTCCCCGAGGCCAGCACGGCGTTCGTCGATCCGTTCATGAAACAGACGCTGGTGATGACCTGTAACATTCAGGACCCCATCACCCGTGAGGACTATGCTAAAGATCCGCGCAATGTTGCGCGAAAAGCAGAAAGCTATCTTCAGCTGTCCGGCCTGGCCGACACCGCCCAGTTTGGACCCGAAGCGGAGTTTTTCGTTTTCGACCACGTGCGGTTTGATCAGAACGAGCACGAGGCGTACTACCACGTCGACAGCGTCGAAGGTCAGTGGACGCGCGGCCATGCTGCGAACGCGCCAAACGCCGGCCACAAGATTCGCTTCAAAGAGGGTTATTTCCCCGTCCCGCCGATGGACACGCTGCAGGATCTGCGTTCCGAGATCATGTTCATCCTGCAGGACTGCGGGATCGCCGTCGAGGCACAGCACCATGAAGTCGCCACCGCCGGACAATGCGAGATCGATATCCGCTACGGCTCGCTGGTGCAGATCGCCGATCAGCTGCTGCTCTACAAATATGTCGTGAAGAATGTCGCGGCCCGTCACGGCAAGACGGCGACCTTCATGCCGAAGCCGCTGTGGAATGACAACGGCTCGGGACTGCATCTGCATTTGTCGTTCTGGCGGAATGGCACGAATCTGTTCGCCGGGAGTGGCTACGCCGGCCTGAGCGAAATGGCCCTCTTTGCGATCGGCGGGATTCTCAAGCACGCCCCGGCGATTCTCGCGTTCTGTTGTCCGACGACGAACAGCTACAAGCGGTTGGTTCCGGGCTTCGAAGCGCCGATTAACCTGACCTACAGCAGCCGGAATCGTTCGGCGGCCATTCGCATCCCCGTGCATACGCCGCATGCGTCCAACAAGCGGTTTGAGTTCCGCTGCCCCGATGCGTCAGCGAATGGTTACCTGGCGATGTCCGCAATGCTGATGGCGGCAATCGACGGCATCCAGCAGCGTATCGATCCGGGTCGCCCGCTGGACAAAGACATTTACGATCTCGGCCCGGATGAACTTGCTGACGTGCCACAGACGCCGCGCTCGCTGGAGGAATCCCTGGCGGCGCTTCGCCGGGACCATGAGTTCCTGCTGCGGGGCGATGTCTTCACGGAAGACGTGATCGACACGTGGATCTGGTACAAGTCGGAGAAGGAAGTCGAAGCGCTGCGTCAGCGTCCACATCCGTTCGAGTTCGCGATGTATTACGACGCGTGATTCTGCGTCGCGCAATAAAAAACCACGTCCCCGGCGATCTGCGTTCCGGGAACGTGGCTCGGTCATGTCGATCGAGTTGAAGTGTGCCAACAACCCATCATTTTGACCAATTACGGCTTGGCCGGGGCCGGAGCCTGCGGGGCGATCGGCTTCTGCGGCAGCGGCTTCGGCAGTTCGGCTTTCGGGCGATCCGCTTTGGGCGTTTCAGCCTTCGGGACGTCAGCCTTCGGAGCATCAGCCTTAGGAGCATCCGCCTTCGGGGCGTCAGCCTTCGGGGCGTCAGCCTTCGGAATATCCGGCTTCGACGTCGACGGCTGGGTCGGCGGCTTCACTTCGGTATTCGGCTTCGGAGCATCGTTCAAACCGGGGTTCGGCTTGGCAGGACGATCCGGGGTATCGGCGTTGTCCTTGTTACGATCCTTAGCCGGGGGATTGTTGTCACGATCACGGTTGCGTTCCCCATCGCGATTCCGGTCACCGTCGCGGTTGCGATCGCCATCGCGGCGGTCGCCGTCGCGATCGAGGTTCGGCTTCAGAGTGGAGCGCGGGCCATCGCGGCGAACGTTCGTCACGTTGAAGACGCTGAACACCGATTGCTGATAGTTAGACGCGTAGAAGTCGGGCCAGTTGTTGCCGGTGAAGAACTGGACGCGACGGAACTGGGCCGGCGCGATATCAACGAAAACGACCTGATTCGCAGCGCGATAGGTCACAGCGCTGTAGGGAATCACGTAGTACTGATCTTCGTAGCTGGCGACGACGTAATCGACGCAGCCGCTATCGCTCAAAACGACGTCGGTTACCGTTCCGGCGGGTTGATCGTCCTGAATCAGGATCTTTGACTTCATGATCGCGGAGAGCCGGGTCGTCTTGACACTCGCGCCAGCGGCGACGGGTTCCAGACGGTCTTCCGCTTGAGCAACGACAGCCATCGCTGCCAGTAAACTTGCAACGCAAACAGGGCGCAACATTCGATTTCCTCCTCTTTATGTATTGTTTGCTCGGGAAGCGAGAGTGCTTCCCTGGCTTGCCTTCGGGGCGGAAGCCAGAATCGCAAATCGAATGCCGAGGTCAGAATTAGGCGAAAACCCGCTTTTGAGCCGAGTTCGCTGGATTTTTGAATGATGCGCCGACAAACGCATGATCGCCGGTATGACAGCAAGGCTGACAACCACGCAAGGTGCAGGCGCCGCGCACCTGAGCGATAGGGAAATCTACGCTGATGCAGTCGTTCAGGGCGCTGCTGCAGGCGGTGCGTCAGAAGGAGCCGCACCGAACCATGGGCGAGAAGCGGGTGCTGATTCTTCCACCGGCGGCGGTGCTGCGACGGTGTTAAACTGGCCGGACTGCTGCAACTTCCGGTAATAGGTGCTGCTGAATCCGTGGGGCAAGTGGTAATCCGGGAGTGCGCATCCCATCCAGCTGACGGCGAACAGCCCGATCAGCCAACGACATCGGTGGGGAATCCAGCGGTCCACGGCCACGCCTCGCTACAATCGCTGCAACTGCTACAGATTGATATCGGCGTTTGCCGTACTCTTCACGACCACGGCGCAAAAAAGAAGCCCAGGGAACACCTTCCCTGGGCCACTCTCTGCATCACAAGTATCGATCCAGATTTACTTTGCAGCCGAGAATCGGCGAGCGACTTCCGGCCAGTTCACGACGTTCCAGAACGCCGAGATGTAGTCCGGGCGGCGGTTCTGGTAGTTCAGGTAGTATGCGTGTTCCCACACATCCAAGCCCAGCAACGGCGTCTTCCCTTCCATCAACGGGCTGTCCTGATTCGGCGTGCTCATCACTTCGAGCTTACCGTTGGCCTTCACCAGCCAGGCCCAGCCGCTGCCGAAGCGGGTCGTGGCGGCGGCGTTAAACTTTTCCTTGAACGTCGCGAAGCTGCCGAACGTCGAATTGATCGCGGCGGCGAGTTCACCCGTCGGCTCACCGCCGGCGTGGGGAGCGAGCACCGTCCAGAACAGGCTGTGGTTGGCGTGTCCCCCGGCGTTGTTGCGGACGACCGTGCGGATGGCTTCCGGCACCTTGCTCAGGTCTTGAATCAGCGTTTCCGCGTCCAGCTTTTCCAGATCGGGATGATCTTTCAGCGCGTTGTTCGCATTGTTGATGTAAGCCTGATGATGCTTCGTGTGATGGATTTCCATCGTCTTGGCATCGATATGCGGTTCGAGAGCATTGGTCGGATACGGCAACGGGGGCAAACTGTACGCCATCGAATTCACTCCTCAGATTCTTCTCGGCGACCACCCGGCCGCACGACTCGTGTCTGCCCCCATTTTAGACCGCCCGCAGAGTCCCACAACAGACAAGCAAGGCAAACTGCAAAATGATGTGAAGTGTGCCGTCCTCACTTGCGCTTTGCCGGATGCCAACGATCGCCAACTTTGGTATCCGGCAAAGCGCAAGCGAGAACGATTGATCTCCCCTGTAATTTCCGGTGTAGAATAACCGTGGAGGAAGTCCACCATGCCGATGTATGTCTACGAAGAAATCCTGCCCGATGGGTCAGCCGGTGACACATTCGAGTTGATGCAGAGCATCCACGACGAGGCCTTAACGCAGCATCCGCAAACCGGGGTCCCCGTCCGGCGGAAAGTCACCGCGCCGTGGGCCGGGCCGAAGGGCTTCGGCAAGCACGACAAGAAAGAACAGATGTCCGACCGGAATCTGGAAAAGCTCGGCTTCACGAAGTATGTGAAAGGCAAAGGCGGGTACGAAAAGACCGCGGGCAGCGGCCCGGAGTTGATCCGCAAAGAGAAGAAATAGAGTTGTCAGGTGGCCGGGGCTGGACCGCAGGGAAGCCCCGGTACAGACGGCGTCGATAGTTCCGGGGCTTCCTCCCGTTGGTCGTCCAGCCCCGGCCACCCTTCGCGCAGGGAATCGTGATGTTTCATCGTTAATGTCGCTAGCCCCGAGACGGTTGTCCTCTTGTCAAATCAAGAAGACGAACTAGTTAAGGGAGCGGCGATCATGACCATGACCACGGTTTATCTGACGTATCTGGTGTTGTGTGTCGGGATCACGATCTGGGTCGCGCACACGCTGCGAAAACACGGCCATATCTTTCTCACCGACGGGCTCGATGATCACAAGGCGCTCACCGAAGCGCTGTCACATCTGCTGATCGTCGGCTTCTACCTCGTGAACTTCGGAGTCATCTGCTTCGCGCTCAAGAGTGATCAGATGGCGGGCGACGCGCAACGGGTGATCGAACTGGTCAGCGCGAAGGTCGGCACGATTCTGGTCGTCATCGGTGCAATGCACTTCGTGCTGCTCGCGGTCTTCTCTTCCGTGCGGCAAGGCAACGAACATCGCCGCAATCTCGAACACCGCCGCCACAGCCTGTCAGGACTCGCCGCGAAAGGCACGCCGCTGACGGAGTTTGTGGAACCAGCGTGAAAGCAGGCTCAGGGCTGAGAGCTAAGGGCTAAGAGACAGAGAGAAGACATTGCACTCTCCGTCTGGCTCTTGACTCTGGACTCTCATCTCTTGCCCCCTCTGTCCCTTAGCCATTAACCCTCAGCCCTTAGCCACCATCATGTCTCCCCTCGCCTACACCTACGCTGCTTACTTGCTCGCCAGCGGGGCGATTACCGTCCTGGTGGGGCGGACGCTGTTCCGCCACGGGCGGCCGTTTCTGGTGGACTGCTTCGGCAATGAGCGCGTCGCGGACGCCGTCAATGCGATGCTGCTGGTCGGCTTTTATCTCGTCAACATCGCGTTTGTGATGCTCACGCTGCAGAGCGGCATTCACGTGGTGGGTTGGCTCGACGGCGGCGAACTGCTCAGCCACAAGCTGGGCGTCGTGCTCACCACGCTCGGCGTGATGCACTTCTTCAACCTCGCGCTCTTCGGCACGATCCGGCGCTACAAGACGCGTGCGGCGTGAACGAAATCGCCCCCCGTTGCGGACAACGGGGGGCTAAATAGGGCGCTCATTTAGCCCTCGGTTGTCTTCAACCGGGGGCCTCACGCGGCGCGGTTGAATGTCAACAGATCTTCCAGCACCTGGATCAGTTCCGGATAATGGAACGGCTTTTCCAGGAAGCGGACGCGCGGGTCGGAAACTTCCACACGCGTCGAGCCAATCAAGACCTGGCCCGATTCTTCAAAGATGGTTTCCGTGGTCTCGGCGACATCGTCAAGATCGACGACGACCACGTCCGGCGTGGCTTCCAGCCACATCCGGTCCCCATGCGAACGGGTGCGGGAAACGCTCATGCCACGCGGCTCGAGCACGGCCCGGACCACCGCTTCCGTGTCCGCCGAGCCGTCAATCAAAAGCACACGCGGGATCGCGTTCACAACACACCTTCCGTCGCAAATTCTCGCG
>DASRYX010000296.1:0-3414 GCA_035686985.1 Planctomycetaceae bacterium
CAACGGAATGTCCGCGGTCCGCTCGCGCAAGGCCGGCAGCACGATCTCCCATCCCCGCAGACGGAAGTAAAGATCCTCACGGAAGGTGCCGTTCGCGATCATGTCCGGCAGCCGCCGATGAGTCGCGGCGAGGACTCGTGCCGTCGCATGCAGCGGCGAACTCGATCCCACCGGGAAGTACTCGCCGGTCTCCAGAAACCGCAGCAGCTTCACCTGGATCGCCGCCGGTGCATCACCGATTTCATCGAGAAATAAGGTCCCGCCAGCGGCCTGAGCGATCAGCCCGGAGCGGTCTTCGGTCGCTCCGGTGAAGGCCCCGCGGACATGGCCGAACAGCTCGCTTTCTATGACGGCTTCGTTCAATGCTCCGAGAAACACCGGGACAAAAGCCCGGCGGTGTTGTCGTCCGTGCCGATGAATCGCGCGGGCCACAAGTTCCTTCCCCGTACCGGTTTCCCCGCCGATCAGCACCGGAAGATCGGACGCCGCGGCGAGGGCAATTTCCTTGAACACCCGCTGCATCTCGGGGGACGTTCCGAGCAGCGGCGTGTCAGCGTCAAAAGCCCGCGGTGCCGTTTCCGTCGCTTCTCCATTCGCCGCGAGCGCCCGCTCAATCACCGCCGCCGCCTGGTCCAATGAGAACGGCTTGGTGAGATATTCAAAGGCTCCGCGCTGGATGGCTTTGACCGCCGTGTCGAGATCACCAAACGCCGTCATCACCGTGACCGGAATCCGCGGCCATTTCCGGCGAAATTCCTGCAACGCCGTCAGTCCGTCCATCCCCGGCAAGCGTACATCGAGCACGATCGCATCGAACACCGTTTGTTCGGCGGCCCGCAAACCGTCTTCGGCAGTCCCCGCAATCGAGACGGCAAGCCCCGCGTCGCCGAGAAACTGCTGGAATCCCCAACAGATCGCGGCTTCATCATCGATGACGAGAACATGTTTTGGCATTCGACATTTCTTAGCGCGGAATTTGCCACCGGAAGCATGTGGCGTTCTTCGCCCGAGACCAATCCAGCATGCCTCCATGATCTTCCGCGAGCTGCCGAGCAAATGCCAAGCCTAAACCCACGCCATCCGCCTTGCCGGTGACAAACGGCACCCCCAGGCTCGCCGCGACGTCCGCCGGTGGTCCGGGACCGTTGTCGATGATCTCCCACGTGAGCCGTTCCGGATCCGCGTGAAACGTGCACGTCACACGCCCCTGCGGTCCGGCTGCTTCTACCGCATTCAACAGCAGATTCGACAGCGCGGCCTGCACGCCGTCGCGATCCACCACGGCGATGACGGGCTCCTCGGGCAGCACGCTGTCAAATTGAACCTGCGCATGCTGCACGGTGGGACGGAGCAGTTCGATCGCCGTCCGCGTCACGGCGAGCACATCGCACTCGGCTCGCTCAAAGGGTGTTTTTCGTCCGAGCGTGAGCACACCGCGGATTTGCTGTTCCACCAACAGCAACTGTCGCAGCGCCACTTCCACGCTTTCGTCACCATCAGCCGTGCTGCAACGTCGGCGATGAATCTCCAGGGCCAGCCGTGCTCCGGCAATCGCGTTCCGAAAGTGATGCGCCAGCCCGCCGGTGAACTGTGCCAGCAGCCGTGCCCGTTCATCCCGTTCGATGCGGGCCTGCAATTCCGCCAGCCGCGCACTCATCTCGTTGACGCCGCGACTTAATGCGCGCAGTTCATCATCGGCACCGGCCTCGAGCAACGGTGTGAAATCGCCGGTTGCCACCGCCGCGACTTTCTGCTGCACCCGATCGATACGCCGGGCAAACCGCCGCGATAACACATCGATCAGCGGCAGCACGACACCGATGGTCGCCAGTCCGACCAGCAGCGCCGGCCACGCGGCGTTGCGTTGCTCGCGCGTGAGATCCTGCTGAGGATAGAGGAGCATCAGCGTTTCAGAGCGGTTCGGTCCCAGCGACGGCACCTGCAGCACACGGTACGGTTGCCCGGCGGCGTGTACGATCGATGAAGAGCGCGGTCGTTCGAACAGCAGCACGGCGTCCGCCGACGGAATCGTCGCTGCCGTGACGCGCTGCTCCGCGTCATTCCAGACCGCGGCGTGCGCTCCGGTCAGTTTCTGCAACCGCTCCAGCACCGACGGCGTGAGCGGAAAGTTGGCCGCCCCGAGGACCGAAGCCACCTGCGCAAGCCGGGCCGCGGTCTGCGTCTCATGCCGCACGGTCGCCGACCACGCCGCATAGACGGCGTTCACGACCACTGCCGCGCTCAACAGCGCCGCGATCGGAGCCAACAGTTGCCAGCGAAGCGGCCAACGCATGGGGGGAGGTTGAGAGTTGAGGGTCGAAAGTTGAGAGTCAGACAGAGTACGCTGACGCCAAAGATCAACGCTCATCCATCATGTTTCAACACCCGTTCACGAGCAGCACGGCGGTACATCGATGTGGGGTACGCATTGAACCAGAAACCTCGGGCGTAGGCGTGGATTTCATCGGCATTTCGCAGCTCATCGCCGGTTTCATAACATCCCATGGGCCACCTCTTGCGATGGTAAAGCCGCATGGAAATGTCGCCGGAATCAAATCGCTCAGCGAGTTCCAACGTCGCGGCGACCGTGCTTCGTAGATGAGGATAGTCAGGCACGTGTAACGTTTGTAGAGACCAATCCCTGATGGGATACTCGCCCATTCCTTGGCTTGGATGCAGCACAGAGGCCTGGTAAAGCTGCCGCTCCCGTCCACGAACAAATCGATGAAGCCGTACCCAAGCGGATGCTCGCGGAGGGACATACACTTCCCAAGCCAGCCACGGGTCGCACAAGCCCAGGAAGGCCGTCGCAGGCCAAATCAGTACGCACGTCATCAGGATGACCGAGGCGACACTGGCTGGTTTGCGATAACGAAAGCGAGCAAAAAACGACATCGCGGTCTCACTGTCATCTTCAGCGCGTCTCAGCGGCATGAAGAGCGTCACCCCCTGGAGAATGAAAAACACATTCCAGGCCAACACGCCATGACTATGGTTTAAGCCGAATGGCCCGAGGATTTGTAGCAGGAAGCCATGCATGATGATCGCCGCGTACATTCCCCAAGCGCGAGAACGAGGAAAGGCTAACAACACAGCAACGGCTAACTCACCTAATGGAAAGAGCCACGGGACAGCGTAGTTCAGTAGGTAAATCGACGAAGGACTAGTCGGAAGACCGCCGGTTTTTCTCGCAAAGACTCCGCCGAAGGCAGTTTCTGCGAATGTCAGCCCCATATCATGCAAGAACCCAGCGTCGAACTTCGACAGCGCGGAATAGAAATAAATGCTGATCGTCAGCCATTGCCAGCCGTGCCATTGCACGGGTTTGTCGGCGAGGGCGATGAGCAGCGCGAGGATGAAGAATTGCCAGGCCCACGGTTGCAGGCGGTGTTGATCACACAGGAACGCGATTGC
>DASRYX010000297.1:0-2602 GCA_035686985.1 Planctomycetaceae bacterium
CCAGAAAGATAAGGCACTGCGACGTCTTTCTGGCTCTGGACTCTTGACTCAAGGCTCTTGACTGAGAACTTCCATGGCACTGAGTGCACTCGCCGGGCAACCGGCTCCGGCTTCCATGTTGATCGACGTCGCCAAGCTCGAACAGGCGTACTACGACGGAAAGCCTGACGCGAGTAATCCCGCGCAAGCCGTGAGTTTCGGCACCAGCGGCCACCGGGGCACGTCGCGCGACGGCACGTTCACCGATGCCCACATCGCCGCGATTACTCAGGCCATCGTCGAATATCGGGCGTCACAGGGCTACACCGGACCGGTGTACCTCGGCAAAGACACGCACGCGCTCTCCGGCGCCGCCCAGCGCACGGCACTCGAAGTCCTCGCCGCGAACGGCGTGACGACGCTGATCCAGCAGTACGACGAAGTCACGCCCACGCCGGTGATTTCCCACGCGATTCTGCAGCACAACCGGGGTCGGAAGACCGGCTTCGCGGACGGCATCATCATCACGCCGTCGCACAATCCCCCGGAAGACGGCGGGTTCAAATACAACCCGCCGAACGGTGGCCCCGCCGATACCGACGCGACTGGCGTGATTCAGAAACGCGCAAATGAGCTATTGAAAGCGAGGAACATCGCAGTCAAACGCATCCCCTATCATCAGGCCTGCAAAGCCAGCACGACGGAGGCCCGCGATTTCATTTCCGGTTACGTGAATGAACTGGATCAGGTCATCGACATGGCGGCGATCCGCGAGGCGAAACTGCGCCTCGGAGTGGATCCGCTTGGCGGTGCCAGCCGGATGTACTGGGCCCCGATCGCCGAGCGTTACGGGCTCGACATCACCGTCGTCAACAACAAGGTCGATCCGCAGTTCGGCTTCATGACCGTCGACCATGACGGCAAGATCCGAATGGATTGCTCCAGCCCCTACGCCATGGCCGGACTGGTCAAGCTGAAAGATGATTACTCGCTGGCGTTCGGTTGCGATCCCGACGCCGATCGGCATGGCATCGTCACGCCGTCGCTGGGATTGCTGAACCCGAATCATTACCTCGCGGTGGCGATTCGCTATCTCTACACGCATCGGCCGAAGTGGGCGAAATCGCTTGCCATCGGTAAGACCCTCGTCAGCAGCGCGTTGATCGATCGCGTGGGCGCGGATCTGGGCCGCACGGTGTATGAAGTGCCGGTGGGCTTCAAGTGGTTCGTTGACGGGTTGTACAACGGCACGCTCGGCTTCGGGGGCGAAGAAAGTGCCGGGGCGAGTTTCCTGCGGCACGACGGCACCGTCTGGTCAACCGATAAGGACGGACTGATTCTCTGTCTGCTCGCCGCGGAAATCACCGCCGTGACGGGCAAAGACCCCGGCGAACACTATCTGGAACTCGCGGCGAAATACGGCGCGCCGCATTACACGCGGATCGATCAACCGGCGTCAGCGGCGGAGAAGGACATCCTGAAAAAACTCTCCCCAGCCACCGTGAAGGCGGAGACGCTCGCGGGAGATCCGATCACCGCAAAACTCACGGCCGCCCCCGGCAACAACGCCGCGATCGGTGGATTGAAAGTCGTCACCGCTCACGGCTGGTTTGCCGCCCGGCCATCCGGCACGGAGAACATCTACAAGATTTACGCCGAAAGCGCCCGCGACGCGGCTCATCTCGATCGTATTGTGAACGAAGCCCGCGACATCGTCACCGCGGCTTTGAATACGGCTAAAAGCTGATGCGCATCACGGTCGAAAGGGGAGGCCATGAACCGTGGACGGGCGATCGACCACTCATGGTTCTCCAACCGCAATCGATTGATTTTCGCCGCAATCGTCTTTCTGCTGGCGTATTTCCTGTTTGACGGCCCGTTCGGTTATTCGTCGATCTGCACGAAGTGTGGAAAACGGCGTTACTCGCGCGACTGGGCGGTCCCGTTTACGCCGATGAAATTGGCGACCATCCATGCGGAAACGGATACTCCACTGAGCGTCACACTGACACAAAAGGCCATCGTGTCGCAGCACAGCCACGAATGGCTGTTCATTCATGGCTCCGGCCACGGCATCACATGTGCGATCGGTTCCGGCAGCAGCCTGATGGGTGTGACGAATCAAAGAGTCGCGGACACGATTGCACTACTGCATGATCGAGGAAAAATCGAGTTCCGTGATCGGCTGGTAACCGGGGTTTTGGATCCCAAGAGTTCTTCTCTCTATCGAGTCGCAACGGGTTTCCCGCCCCCGATAACGATCTCGGATGCCGAGCTCAATAACTGGATCGACCAGCAATCTCAGTACATCGAAGACCTTCGTCGCGTGCAGTAGCCCTCAACCCGTCGTGCGCAATCCCGACGCCACGCCCTGAATCGTCAGCCGCACGAGTTGGCCGAGGCGATCGGCGACGTCTTCTTTGCCTTCTTCCATCGCGGTGCGCATGCGGCGGATGAGTTCGATCTGAATCAGGTTGAGCGGGTCGACCGACGGATTGCGTTCGAGGATCGATTGCTGCAGCCACGGCGTGCCGGCCAGCAGAGTCGGCTGGCGGGTGATCATCAGCACGACGGCCTGGCTGCGATGGAATTCGTCTTCGATGAGCTTCCAGACTTCCTGGCC
>DASRYX010000298.1:0-2655 GCA_035686985.1 Planctomycetaceae bacterium
GGACTCGCCGTTGGTTTCACCCTTGCCACTCGAACCGCTGCCCGCGCCGGCGGCATCGAATGACAGGATCGCCTGCCCGACCTTGACGGTGTCGCCTTTCTTCACCAGCAGGCTGCTGATGACGCCGGCACTCGGACTCGGCAGTTCCATCACCGCCTTGTCGGTCTCCAGTTCCATCAGGACCTGGCCTTCGGTGACCGTGTCGCCCGCCTTGACGTGCAGTTCGGCGACATCCGCGGAGTTGATCCCTTCCGCGAGCAGAGGCAGCTTGAATTCCGTGGGCATGGGAAAGTTGTCCGTGGTCAGTTGTCAGTTGTTAGTGGGAATGCGTCGGAAGTGGTCACACCGCAAGTTGTCTCTATCAACTGACAACTGACAACGGACCACTGACAACTATGCTGTCGCCGGGTCAACCTTTTCAGGGTCGATGCCGAGATCCTTCAGGGCCTGCGGCAGCTTTTTGGTGTCGAACTTGCCGTCTTTGGCGAGCGCCACCAGCGTGGCATAAGTCACGCACTCGGCATCGATTTCAAAGTGGCGACGCAATGCCGCACGGGATTCGCTGCGGCCGAAGCCGTCGGTTCCGAGGACGACATACTGGCTCGGCACGTACGGGCGAATCTGCTCGGCGACGAGTTGCACGTTGTCACTCGCGGCGACCACCGGCCCCTTAAGCCCGGCGAGCTGCTGCTCGATGAAACTGGTCCGCGGGCTTTCGGTCGGATGCAACCGGTTCCAGCGCTGGGCGGCCTGAGCATCGCGTTTGAGCTCGTTGTAACTCGTCACGCTCCAGACGTCCGCGTCGACGCCGTACTTCTCTTTGAGAATCTTCTGTGCGGGCAGCACGCAGCTATTCAGAATCGGGCCGCTGCCGAAGAGTTGCGGACGCGTGGACCGCTTGTCTTTCGCGACGGTCGGATCAAGCGGATACAGGCCCCGCAGAATGCCGTTCACCACGCCGTCCCCTTCGGGCATCTTCGGCTGGATGTAGGCTTCGTTGTAAACCGAGAGGTAGTAGAACACGTCTTCGTGTTCGGTATACATCCGCCGCAGACCATCCTGCACGATGACCGCCAGCTCGTAGCTGTATGCGGGATCGTACGCGATCAGATTCGGGACAGTGCTCGCCATCAACTGGCTGTGACCGTCTTCGTGCTGCAGGCCTTCGCCGTTGAGCGTGGTCCGCCCCGAGGTGCCACCGCAGAGGAAACCCTTGCAGCGGGAATCGGCGGCGAGCCAGATCAGATCGCCGACGCGCTGGAAGCCGAACATCGAGTAATAGATGTAGAACGGACACATCGGCAGGCTGAGATTGGCGTAGCTCGTGCCGACGGCAACGAACGACGACATCGCACCGGCTTCGTTGATGCCTTCCATCAATACCTGTCCGGTCTTCGACTCCTTGTAGGCGACGAGCGTGCCGGCATCTACCGGCGTGTAGGTCTGGCCTTTGCTGGAGTAGATGCCGAACGTCGAGAACAACGTCTGCAAACCGAACGTCTGCGCTTCGTCAGGAATGATCGGGACGATCCGCTTGCCGAACGTCTTGTCCTTCATGAAGAACTTCATGAGTTCGCCAAGACCGACGGTCGTCGATGAATCGCCGCCGAAGAGCTTCCGCAGTGAACCTTCCAGTGTCGTGGCGACATCGGGCACGGCCCAGCGTTCTTCGGCGGGATACCGTTTCGGCAGGGGGCCACCCAGCGCGTCGCGATGCTTCTTCAAGTACTGCATGACGGGATCGTCAGCGGCAGGCTTGTAGAACTTCGCGGCTTTGGCGTCTTCGTCACTGATGGGAATCTCGAACCGGTCGCGGAAGTCGAGCAGGATATTTTCTTCCAGCGTCTTCTTCTGATGCGCCGTGTTCTTGCCCTCCGCGGCTTCACCGAGGCCGTAGCCCTTGATGGTATGCGCGAGCACAACCGTCGGCGCCCCTTTGAACTCGGTCGCCGCTTTGTAGGCTGCGTAAACCTTGGTTACGTCATGACCTCCGCGACGCATGTGCTTCAGTTGTTCGTCGCTGAGATGTTCGACGAGCTTGAGCAAGTCGGGCGACTGTCCGAAGAAGTCGCTGCGGATGAACTCACCCGTCGAGACCACATACTTCTGGTACTGACCGTCCGGCACCTGCTCCATGCGGCGAACGAGAGCCCCGGTCACATCATTCTCGAGGATCGGGTCCCAATCGGCACCCCAGATCACCTTGATGACGTTCCAGCCGGCGCCACGGAAGAGGCCTTCAAGCTCCTGAATGACCTTGCCGTTGCCACGCACCGGGCCGACGAGCCGCTGCAGGTTGCAGTTGATGACCCACGTGAGGTTGTCGAGGTGTTCCCGCGCCCCGAGCGTGATCGCGCCGAGAGATTCGGGCTCGTCGATTTCACCGTCGCCGAGGAATGCCCAGACGCGAGATTTCGAGGTATCGAGCAAGCCACGATGTTCGACCATCCGCAAGAAGCGGGCCTGATACAGCGAGCAGATCGGGCCGAGACCCATCGACACCGTCGGGAACTGCCAGTATTCCGGCATCAACCACGGGTGCGGATAGGATGAGAGTCCGGTTCCCCGCGGCAGTTCGCGGCGGAATTTTTTCAGGTTTTCTTCGGTGAAGCGGCCTTCGAGGAACCCGCGGGCATACGGCCCCGGCGAGGCGTG
>DASRYX010000299.1:0-5491 GCA_035686985.1 Planctomycetaceae bacterium
TGTTCCAATCGCGTGCGCCGACGATTCTCGGTGTGCCGCAGGCCATGATCGAGCGCGGCGGATTCAAGTTCGTCGGCGGCGGCTCGGAAATGTGGCAAAAGCTTCACGGCGGTACGATCACCGACGATGACAACGATGTGAAGAACAACACCGTCCCGGTTCTCGGCGACATGAATACGTTGATGTTCAGTCTCAAGAAAGGCGTCGGCAGCCGACTTCCCTATCCGGCCGATGATGCCTCGTTTCGGACATGGCTGGCCGTGGCGGGGATGTTCGACGGAGCGGTGTTCCAAGGCGTGCTGCTGATGTCGGAAGAGAACTTTTTGAAGCTGTTCCCCGAGCGCAAGGGGTTCCAGTATTTCCTCGTGGAAGTTCCCCCCGAGCACGCGAAAGCTGCGGCGGAACTGCTGGAAACGGAGCTGTCGGAGTACGGATTCGACACGGAACCGGTAGCTGAGCGGCTCGCGCGGTTTCTCGCTGTGCAGAACACGTATCTGTCGACGTTTCAATCGCTTGGCGGACTCGGGCTGCTGCTCGGAACGTTCGGCCTCGCGACGGTGATGCTCCGGAATGTGCTGGAACGTCAGGCCGAACTCGCGCTCCTGCGAGCCGTTGGCTTCCAACCGGGACAGGTGGCGTCTCTAGTGCTGAGTGAAACGGCGCTGCTGCTCGTGTGGGGATTGGTGACAGGAACCACCGCCGCACTGTTAGCGCTGGGGCCGCATCTGATGACCACCGGAGCAGACGTGCCGTGGGGATCGGGGGCGGCGCTGCTGATCGCCATCGCGGTGGTCGGGCTCTTGTCGGCAGTAGCCGCCGTGCGGACGGCGGTCGCGGTTCCGATCGTCACGACATTGCGTGGCGAATGACCCAGGGTTAAGAAACCCCTGGCCTCAGAGGGTCGTGCCTTCCACGGCATCGCGCGTGGGGGATGACGGCTGCGAATCACGGCGGGGTGGCCAGACGCGTTCCGGCGGCGGTTCCCACGAGAACGGCTCGGGCGGAGTGTCGGCCTCGACGAACTGCGGCGTCGGTTCCACCGGACGGCCCGGTGAAATCAACACCGGCGGCGGGATAATCCGGCGCAACTCGCGCAGAACGTTTTCCGCTTCTTCTTTGAAGTGATCTTTCACATACGTCCGCGCGACCTCGGCATCAGGCGAGACGCACAATCGCCGCCACAGCATGCGGCAATCTTTCCACAGTTCCGCGTCGCCGGGGGAAGCGGCGAGTCCCTGAACCAGCAGCCGCCATGCTTCGAGAAGTTGATCGCGTTCCAATGCACGATCGGCCAGCCGCCGCCAGACTCCGGCCAGCGCGGGATCGCGCGCGACCGCCCGTTCCAGACCAGCCCAATCTGTGTCGCGACGACCGTGCTTGCCGGGTAAATCGGCCCGGTACCATTCGTACTTCCCGTTCCATGTCGGATGCGTCACCCACTGGTAGGGATAGATCAACCCGAGATGGGCCAGCGCGAACGTGACCTGTTTCGATCCGCGCCACGGTTGGGGACCGAGACCCACACTGGCCGCGAGAAAGCCGTAGGCAACGCCCGCGGCGTGTGCTCCGTTCGCGACCGGCACGACTTCCAGCACCGTCAACAGAACCATGCCCGCGAGAAAGGACAAGACCCAAACGACAACCTCGTTCGTCATCCGTGTGGCGATCATCGGATCACTGTGCCGCAGCGCCCATAACGCACCGAAGATCGCACATCCCACGCCGGAATAGCCGACGGCATAACGCCCCGCGAGATACTCCGGCAACGCCGTCACCAAGCACGCGCCGACGATCAACACGAAATACCGGAACGCCCCCCACCGCCGTTCCAGCAGCGACCCAAAGTACGAAACAAAACTGATGTTCATCATCAGGTGCAGAATGTCGGCGTGGTGAAAACTGCTCAGCGGAATCCGCCACCACTCACCGTCCCAGAGGTCAAACGGTCCGGACAGACTGGGCTCAATCACGCGCGGCGGCTGTTCGTTGACCGTCACCCAGCTGAGTTGTTCCACGCTGCCGAATTGGCGCCGCAGTTCCCACAACGGGCGATCGGTGACCTCGGCGACGCCGAACGTGCCAACGAAGACGCCCACCATCGCCATCTGGCTGAGGGTCGTGATCGGTGCACTCCAAGGTCGCAACAACGACATCGCGCTCACGTGCCTTCGCTAGCGGGACCGGGGAAGAACTTTGCCGACAGACCAACGCCCAGGATCAGCACGAGATAGATGGCAACCGCGCCGATGCCATACGGAAAATAGACGAGGAATGAGGCATCTCGAACGCGCGCGGGCCCCAGCGGCTGATCCGGGGCTTCTTCCAGATAATGGACGGCGACTTTCTCTCCGACCTCGCGTGTGATGTAGACATCCGCCCGCTTCCACACCACCTGATGTGTCTTCCCGGATCGATCTGCGTACTCGATGGTCATCTCATCGGGGAACGTCTCCGGCGGAGGGGGATTGACCGCGATCACGGTTCCTTCGACCTCGACAGAATTGTTCCAGCGCTGCTGGAACTGCGTCGCCTGCCAGAAGAGCCCCGCGAGGACGGCGATCAGTGCGAACGTCAACACCTGCTGCATCACACGCACAAACCGGGATCCGGGCAGCGGCGGGGGCTCCAGGGCCGTGAACAGATCACGCTGACTGAGCAGTTCGCGCTGGGCCTCGGTGAGGGAGCCCGATCCGCGTTCCGGAATGAAGTCCTGCGGGCGAAGGAGCAGTTCTTCCACTTCGCCTTGATACAGCTTCAGGCCCAATCCTTTGGACAGCACCCACAAGGTGCCGTTGGTCAACAGTTGCCGATCACTGACGGGCTCCGCCGGTTCACTCACGGTTCCGGTGGGGGGATCACGAAATTCGGGATCGTATCGCCATCGCGTGTCGTTGTCGGAAACGCTCCACGTGTCGATCAGTTCGTGCGGACGCCGACCGATGACCACTTCGCCGTCGACCCGCACGCGATCGTCGAGCACCTCGATCTGCAATAGTCGATGCGGACTTTCTTCGGACAGCGTCAGGACGACTTCTTCATCGAGCAACTCGATCAATGCCGGTTCGCTCTCGGCGACATCGAACTTGATGTCCGCGTCCTCGAGCCGTTCGACGATGGTGTCGCGGTCGAGATCGAACTCGAACGGTCCCAGGCCGTGACCGGGCAGGACATTCCAGTCGTCCTCGTTCATGATGCCTCAGGCTTCCGGTTTCAGCAGATCGAGTGCGATCACATGCGTTTCGGAGCGGAGAAACAATCGACCGCGCGAAAGGACCGGAGCCGCCCAGCAGGGATAACCTAACTGCTTGTAACCGACGCGGGTCACCTCTTCGAGCTTCTCTTTGTCCGGTTTCACCAGCGCCAGCGGCCCGCGTTCGGCCTGGATGATGAATTTACCATCCGCCAGCAACAGCGAACCGCGACCGTACATTGGCCACGGGATCTCTTTTCCGGTCGCCTTGTCTTTGATCTTGCCGGTGTTGGGATCCTGCTCAAGTTCCTCCAGCGGACGCACCAGCCCGTTCGACTCCCACATCAGTTCCGCCGTGGACCATTCAACACACTGCAGCTGGCTTTCCTGTTCATGGCGACCGGAGAACCCGTAGATGTATCCGTCGAGTGCGATCGGCGTCGACCAGTGGCAGGACATTCCGCGCGGCTTACGCCAAACGACGTCGTAATCTTTGCCGTCCGGCTTCACCTTCAACAAGGCCGCACCCACTTCATAAGCCGCAGTGATCAGGATCTCATCGCCCACGACCACCGGCCGCGCTGCATTCACTGATTCATGCACCTTCGCGCGAAACCAGTACTTGAAGTTCAGCTCACCGGTGTTCGGATCAAAGGAAGCCAGCCCCTGTCGCAGCAGGCACAAGAGATGCGGCTTGCCGTGGAGGTCGGCGACGATGGGCGTCGAGTAGCTGACCAACGTTTCGTCGCCGGTCCATTCATACGGCCGATTACGCGATTCCGGCGCGGGGACGCCGTCCCAAGTTGCTTTCCCGCCGGCTTCCCATAGCACCTTGCCGGTCTCGGCGTCAAAGGCCACCACTGCGGAATTCGGTTGGCCTCCCACCAGTACGTATAGCTTGTCGTCATACAGAATCGGCGTGCAGCCGAAGCCAAAAAAGTGCTCCGGGACACGCCATTTGGTGTCGAGATCCAGCTCCCAGATTTTCTTCCCGTCGACAAGATTCAGGCACAACAATTTTCCCTGCGGCCCCAGCGTGTAGCACCGCGTGGCGGTGAGCGCAGGCGAACATCTGGTCCCGCCGTTGAATCCATACGGGTCTTTGAAGTCGGTGTCGTAATCATATTGCCACAACGTTTCACCGGTCTGGGCGTGCAGACATTCGACGATCTCGCGGTTCTTGAGGCGATGCATGATCACCAGTCGCTCACCCATCACGGAAGGGGGCGCGTAACCTTCGCCGAGCTTCCGTTCCCACAACACCGGCGGCCCGTTTTCCGGCCAGACTTCCAGCAATCCCGTCTCACCGGACACCCCCGTGCCGCGCGGACCGAGAAACTGCGGCCAATCCTCGCCGGGCCGTGTGGAAGTTAGATCACTCGCGGCGGCATCGGTGACTTTCGCGCGGCCCGCCGGTTCCTCGCCCGGTTTATCGACGCTAGAGGATCTCGTCGCGGACGACGGGCTGCCGGTGTCGACCGCGAGATCGGGCTGCGCTTTCGCCGACGAACAGCCCGTGACGATGTTTAACAGCAGCAGACCAATGAAAAGCCAGATCGATCGCACGGAAGTCTTCTCCGAATCCAGACGCATCACATCGCAGACGGGTTGGCCGCTGCGTCGAGCTCTCTCAGATCATAGACCTGAAAGGTCGCGTTGTGGTAGACCGGCGGGAGTTCCATGGGGCCGAGTTTGTCGGTCACAATGTGTGTGATCCCGGTTTCCGCCCGCAGGGACTGGAGTTCGGCCCGCGTGTAAAGGCCGTCTTCGAGGAAGGTGGTTGTCCGTTTGGTCAGCAGCAGCAACCGCCGGTTCCACTCGACGATGCCGGTCGCATCCTGCGGGCAGTCCTTGAACGTCACATACTCGGGACGTTCCGCGAACCATTTGAACGTCCAGCTGTAATGCGGCGTGTGAACCAGCACGTCGGGCGGGGTGTGCGCTTTCATCCAGGCACAGACATCGCGCCAATCGGCGTCGTGCACGAATTGATAACGTTCCTCCGACGCAGCCCGGTGGACGTGCAAGAGTGCGCCGCAGAAAAGCAGTGCGGCAATTGCCACAAAAGGCGAGCGGGGGGACGTGAGTCCCCCCGGTGATGGAGGTGACGTGTCCGCAGAGGGAATCACCGGGGGGAGTAACCTCTCCCCGCTCGCCATGACAACGAGTTGCCACGCGATCATCGCTGGCAGCAGCGCGTCGGCGAGCCGAAACGGATAAAACTTCAGCAGGTGCATCCGCCATTCGAACCCGGGCATCTGCACCGCCGGTCGAGGTCCCCAGCCGACGGCGAGTCCACAC
>DASRYX010000300.1:0-2290 GCA_035686985.1 Planctomycetaceae bacterium
GTGATGTATCCCACGCGGTTGGTCCACGCCCACGGTGCGCTCGCGCCGGAGTAAATGCTGTCGTTGGGATTCTTGAAGCCGACAATCGTGTCGAAGTCCTTGCTGTCGGGCACATAGATTCCGGCGTTAGAACCGCGTCGCGGAATGCCGGGTGTCTGTTGAATCGCACCGAGCGTGTGCGGCGTCAGCAGCAGTCGCGCTGCGCCCAGGTTCGACGCATCGGTGACCGCGCCGATCACCCGCGGGAACATCTTCCGGCGTTCCGCGTATTCGAACCAGCGAAACGGCGTGATTGCCCCCGACGGTGCGCTCGGTGGTGGAGGCGGAGGAGGTTCACTTGAGCCTCCGCCGCCGCCCGAAGGTGCCGGTGTGTCATCGAACTCGCCGACCCAGCACTGCACGAGGACATAGTCGAGATACTTCTCCCAATAAGCATAGTTATCGGGGTTGCTGGAGATCGGCGACGGCTTGGCGTTCGGCATCAACCGGGCCAGCTGATTGTCGATGATCCAGCGATAGCCCTTCTGCTTCCGCACGGCTTCACTATCGGTATTGACGATGCGGTATGCCGCCGGGATCGTAGCGTTGGTGAGGACGCCGTCATCCTGTGTCATCACGGCGAATGCATAATGCGCGTCGGTCATGCCGAGCGGCTGGCCGACGAGCTCGTGGGCCCCCGGAAACGAGCCAAAGCCGAAATCGTTGTACAACGTCTGGGCTTTCGCATTCCCCAGTCCTGCGTTTGACCCGCCAAACTGCGAGTTGATGGCGTCGGTCGCCCACGCGGGCTCCGTGTCGTCATTCATTGATCCCGATAGATCGACCACGAAGGCGATATCGCGCGGGTTGAGCATTGCCACCGCCGAACGCGATTGCGTGTACTTCTGAAAGCCCATCACCGGTGCAAAAAGATACGGCTGATCGTGCAGTCGTGCCGTGACCCGGATCGCATTGGTGAGGGCATCGTTCGGAAAGAACGTCCGCGTGGTCACGTCAAACTTGCCAAACTCGATGTCGCTCGTCGCAATCGAAATCGGGGCTCCTCCCGCGTTGTTCTGAAAGGCGGTCGACTGAATATCAGCAATGCTGGCGGGTTTGCCCTGCGGCAGGCTGAGAATCCCCGCCAGCGCGGCGGCATCGGCGGCGTTCTGCAACTGGGTGGCGGTGAACGACATGTACCCCGCATCGACCACGAACGCCGTGAAGGCGAAGATGACAATGAGCAGGAGCGCGGCCAGCACGAGAATCGCCCCGCGTCGCGATGGAACCGGAATTCGTGAAATCGATTGCATCGCCGCGAATCTCCCCGGGACAACCGCACCAACGGGCGCGCACCGATCCCATAGGGAACGTAGCTCACACCCGGTGAAAGGCAAATCGTCGGTAAACTCGGCACGATCGCTACCGGACGATTGCCTGCCGTTCGCCGATGCGTCACCATTCGTCCGTTGCGGCCTCCCGGTTTCATTCGATGGCGTTTCCCGTGTCTGCATCAAAGCTCGACGATGAACCTGTTCCCGCGTGGGTGAGCCGGGCTGGCGGTTTCGCGGCGGTTATTGCTTTTGCGGTGATCTGGTTCAGCCCGACACCGACGGGGATGGATCCGGCAGGTCAGCGTCTGGCGGCCGTCGCGGCGGTCATGGCGATCTGCTGGATGACGCAGGCGATCGCCATCGAAGTCACCAGTCTGCTGCCGCTCGCCCTGTTTCCGATCTTCGGCATTCAATCCGCGAAGACCGTCGCCGGACTGTATTTCAGCGACAGTTCGTTTCTGTATCTCGGTGGATTCATTCTCGCACTGGGCATCGAACGCTGGGGCTTGCACAAACGGATGGCCCTGGCGATTGTCGCTGCGCTCGGGGTCGGCACCCGCCGCATCGTGCTTGGCATGATGCTCGCCACGTTCACGATTTCGATGTGGATCAGCAACACCGCAGCGACGCTGCTCATGCTGCCGATCGGTCTCGCGCTCCTCAGCACGTTGCAGGACTGGCATGCGGGGGAGTCACACCGCGACCCCGGCTTTCAACATCTGTCGATGGCGACAGCGCTCGGCATCGGTTATGCCGCGACCATTGGTGGCATGGCGACACTTGTGGGTACACCGACGAATCTCGTCTTCGGCGATGTGTTCCGCCGGCTGTATCCTGATGGGCCGCCGATCTCCGCCGGGCAATGGATGACCGTCTGGACGCCGTTCGCGCTGTTGTTCCTGCTGCTCGCGTGGGCGTTGCTGACGTGGGGCGGTCGCGTGCCACAGTGGTCGCAATCGCTGGAACGATCGTTATTC
>DASRYX010000301.1:0-5052 GCA_035686985.1 Planctomycetaceae bacterium
AAGAGCTGGTGGTGCTGAAGCCGCTATTCCTGCTCACCATGAAGCCGACCATGTACGTTGCCAACGTGGCGGAGGACGGTTTCAAGGACAACCCGCTGCTGGCAGCGGTCGAAGCGCGCGCACGCGAGGAAAAAAGCGGGGCGGAGAACGCTCCTCCGGTGGTGGCGATCTGCGCCGCCATGGAATCGCAGATCGCCGACATGTCGGATGATGACAAGAAACTGTTCCTCGCCGACATGGGCATGCAGGAACCCGGCCTCGACCGGCTGATTCGCGCCCCTATGGACTGCTGGGCCTGCAGACCTACTTTACCGCCGGGCCGAAGGAAGTACGGGCGTGGACCATCCACGGCGGCGACACCGCGCCAAAGGCAGCGGGTGTCATCCATACGGACTTCGAAAAAGGCTTCATCCGCGCGGAAATCTACACGCTGCCTGATCTCGAACAATACAAAAGTGAAAAAGAGATTCGCAACGCCGGGAAGCTGCGTGTGGAAGGCAAAGCCTACGTGATGCAGGACGGCGATATCTGCCACTTCCTGTTCAATAACTAGGTGGCAGGTGATCGGCGGCAGGGGACAGGAAGAAGAGACGAGATGACCGAACCGTCACCCATGACGCTTGCTGAACTGCAGAAACTCATCCGCCAGATGTATGGCGACAAGGACGCCGCCCGCGGGATCGAGGGCACGTTCATGTGGCTGATGCAGGAGGTCGGCGAGCTGGCGACCGCCCTGCGTGATGGTTCACCTCACGACGAACTGGCCAAAGAATTCGCCGACGTTCTCGCCTGGCTGGCAACGATTGCGAATGTCGCCGGGGTCGATCTCGACGCCGCGATCCGGTTGAAATACGGCAGCGGCTGTCCCGGCTGCGGCGAGTGGGCGTGCGCGTGCGATCCCGGTGAAAAACCCTGATCGGCCGCTTGCGGTTTCGCGCCGTGTGACCCTCCGTCGCAGCGCTCACCTACGCCAGAATCTCCGTCACGACGCGCTGCTGTTCGACCCCCGTGAGGCGTTGATCCAGCCCCTGGAACTTGTACGTGAATCGTTCGTGATCGATCCCCAGGCAATGCAGGATGGTCGCGTTCAGATCATTGATGTGGCACGGTTCTTTGACGACGTTATAGCTGAAGTCGTCGGTTTCGCCGTAACTCACGCCCCCCTTGATGCCGCCGCCGGCCATCCACATGCAGAAGTTGCGCGGATGGTGATCACGACCGTAATTCTCTTTGGTCAATGTGCCCTGTGAGTACACGGTTCGGCCGAACTCGCCGCCCCAGACGACCAGCGTGCTGTCGAGCAACCCGCGTTGCTTCAGGTCGTTCAGCAAGGCTCCGATCGGTTGATCCGTGTCGTAACATTGCGAAGTGATATCGCGCGGCAGGTTGCCGTGCTGGTCCCAGCCGCGATGCAGGATTTGCACCGCTCGCACGCCGCGTTCGATCATCCGGCGGGCCAGCAGCGCACTGGCGGCGAATGTTCCCGGCTTGAGAACTTCGGGCCCATACGCCTCGAGCGTCGCCTGTGATTCCGATTTGAGATCGGTCAGGTCAGGAACGCTGCTCTGCATGCGGAACGCCATTTCGTACTGGGCGATGCGCGTCTGAATTTCCGGATCGCCGAGTTCCTTGAACTTGCGTTGATTCAACGTCGCGAGCGCGTCGAGCATCACGCGGCGGTCGCGGGCTTCGACACCGGGCGGATTCTGCACGTACAGGACCGGATCGCCCACGCTGCGGAGCGCCACGCCGTTATAACTGGACGCGAGAAATCCGCTGCTCCACATGCGGGTGAAGAGGGCCTGTGCCGCCGCGCCGGACGACCAGTTCGGCGTCAACACGACGAACGCCGGGAGGTCATTGCTCTCGCTGCCCAGACCGTACGCGAGCCATGACCCGAGGCTCGGTTTACCGGGGACTTCGCTGCCGGTCATCACGAAGGTGCAGGCCGGATCGTGATTGATCGCGTTGGTGTGAACCGATTTCACGACGGCGATGTTATCCACGTGTTTCGCCGTGTGCGGCAGCAATTCACTGACCCAGCGGCCGCACTGACCGTGCTGAGAAAACTTGAACTTCGACGGTGCGACGGGCAACCGCGATTGCCCGCTGGTCATCGTCGTGATTCGCTGCCCCATGCGGATACTGTCCGGCAGATCCTTGTCGAAATGCTCGGCAAGCACGGGCTTATAGTCCCACAGATCAATCTGCGACGGTCCGCCGTTCATGTGCAGATAAATGATCGATTTCGCCTTCGGGGCGAAATGCGGCAGATCCGCCAGCGCGGGATGCATCTGCGGCGAATTGTCAGCTGCGGAGGCTCTCCCGGCGAGCATCGACGCCATCGCAATGCCACCAAGCCGCAACCCGGTCTGCCCAAAAAACTGCCGCCGGGATTGCTGGAGATGAAAGTCAATCAATGGATTCATAGAACTTCTCTTCTTAATCCAATACCTCGGGCAAGGGCGCCGGAGAACGTCAGTTACGTGTGACCGCTTCATCGAGGTTCAAAATCAGGTTGCCCACGAGGGTGTAGGCGGCAAGTTCGGCTTCTTTCATCGTCGCCGGCTTTGGGGATTCTCCCACGGATACTACCGCCTTTGCCGCGGCGACATCCTGCTGATAGCGGTTGAGGTATTGCTCCAGCGCGGCCTGCACAACCTGCAGTTCGGTCGGATCGGGGTCGCGCGACACCGTGGCACGGTATCCGAAGCGGATGCGCTCGGCGGGGGTGGCACCCCCTTCGGCGATCATGCGGGCGCCGAACGCGCGGGCGGCTTCGAAGTGCTGCGTGTCGTTGAGCAGTTGCAGCGCCTGCAGCGGCGTATTGCTGCGCTCGCGCCGGGTGCAGAACTGCTCGCGGTTCGGGCCGTCGAAGTTGCTCATGAACGGCGGCGGTGCGGTCCGTTTCAAAAATGCATAAATGCTGCGGCGGAACAAGGCGGGGCCGTGATCCTGCAGGTAGAACCGGGTGTTGCTGTCGGAGTAGCCCACCGGTTCCCAGAGTCCCGGCGGCTGATAGCCCTTCACGCCGCGGCCTCCCATTTCGAGATTGATCAGCCCGCCGACAAACAAGGCGTTATCCCGAACCTGCTCCGCATCGAGACGGAACCGTGGCCCACGGGCATACCAGCGGTTCTCCGGATCGCGCTTCACAAGTTCCGGGCTGACCGCAGCTTCTTGCCGGAATGCGGCCGAGGTCAGCATCAGCTTGGCGAGCGCCTTGGTATCCCAGCCATGGTCGCGATACCACAGCGCGAGCCAGTCGAACAACTCCGGATGGCTGGGCGGTTCTCCTTGGGAACCAAAATCAAAGCTCGTTTTGACGAGCCCAGTCCCGAAGAACTGTTGCCAGAAGCGATTGACCGTGACGCGCGCAGTGAGGGGGTTTTCCGGCGCGACGAGCCACTTCGCCAGATCGAGCCGGTTCGGCCGCAGGTTTTCCGACTTCGCCAGCGGCGGGAAGATCGCCGGAACGTTGGGTTCGACTTTTTCACCGGGCTTGTCGTACTGGCCCCGCAGCATGACGAACGCCTCGCGCGGTTTCTCCAGGTCTTGGAAGATGAACGTGCCGGGGATTGATTCTTCTAGTCCCACTCGGGCGGCCTTCGCGGCGAGCCACACATCTTGCAATGCGGCAAGCGCGTTATCGTCAAGGCGGGCAATGTGCGTGAGATAGAACTGCTGCAGCCGCGCAAGCCGATCGCGGTCCTTCTGGGCGTCGTCGGATTTCGCCGCGTCGCCGTCTGTAGCAATCGATTTTGGGCCGGCTTTCAGAAACTCCGCGAGGTCGCCAGGGACACCGGGGGTGTCTTTACCGGCGGCGGCTTTCCACCACCCCCAGAAGGAAGACCGGATATCCGTCGCTGGTGTAATGGTTCCGATGACCTGCAAACCGTCCCACCACGCGATGCCCCCGAATTGCGCGAGGGTCACCGTCTTGACCGTATCGCCCGCCTGAAGTTCGAGCTGTTCGGTCGGAATGATCAACTGCGTCCATTTCCCGGGCGCGGGGACATCGCCGCGGCGTTGTTTTTCGTTAGCGCCGTTGTAGTTCTTGATGTCGCCCCACAGGAAACGCCGGTTGCCACGGCTGGTGGCGAGTTCCAGCTGCAGCGTCTTCGACGGCTCATACGTATCGACGCGCACCCAGACCGACAATTGCGCGTCGGCGGGAATCACCAGCGGCGTTGTGGGTGTGTCGAACTTGTCATGATAGTTTGACGCACTGAACTGCTTGAGCGCCCGGCGGCCAAGCGGCGGCTGAATTTCCGCGGTGCCGGACCAGACGGACGCGTTGCGTGAAGAACACGTCGGCTTCGATCCTTCCGGGAAGACATCGTCCAGCCAGACGTCGACGACGGGTCGGGACAGAGGTACCGGACTGGCAGTTGCCGGGTCGACATATTCTGCGGTCGCGGCGGCATCTTCAAACTGCTTTTTCGCGGCGGCTTCAGCGGCCCGCAGTTGCTCGATCGCGGCCTTCTGCTGCGGAGTCGCCAGTGAGTAATACGGATCGGTGGTGTTGACGTTGCGGTCCATCCCCGGGTCAGCGGCGGAGTAGAAGAACGCGTACAGCGAGTAAAACTCACGGGCCGAGATCGGATCGTATTTGTGATCGTGGCAAACCGCACATCCGCCGGTGAGACCCATCCATGTCTGCACCGTCGTACTGGCGCGGTCGACCGCGTAACGGTAGACCCACTCGGCCTCGATCGAGCCCCCCTCGCTGGTCGTGACATTGCAGCGATTAAACCCGGTGGCAATCAGTTGCTCCGGTGTCGGATTCGGCAGCAGATCGCCCGCGAGTTGCTCGACGGTGAACTGATCGAACGGTTTGTTCTTGTTGAACGCGTTGATCACCCAGTCGCGGTACGCCCACATGTTGCGTTCGTTGTCGAGATGCAGGCCATGCGTGTCGGCGTAACGGGCGACATCGAGCCAGTGCCGGGCCATCTCTTCGCCATACCGCGGCGACTGCAGGTAGCGATCGACCATGTTTTCGTAAGCATTGTCGGTGGTGTCTTTGAGATAGGTGTCGACTTCCGCGAT
>DASRYX010000302.1:0-4526 GCA_035686985.1 Planctomycetaceae bacterium
GGCTTCGAGCATCTTCGCGCGCTCGGCGTCGGTCGGGCGGCGGGCGAGGGCGGCCAGGAACAGGTCGTCCACCACCGCGGCCGGCGGCTTCGCGGAGTCGGCCAGCCGGCGGGCGGCCCCGCCCCGGGCCCGGACCTTGTCGGCGATCTCGGGCGAGTTCATCAGGTGCAGCGCCTGGGCGATGCTCGGATCGGTGCCCCGCTCGCACTCGCAGACGCTGAACCGGACCGGCCGGCCGAAGATCCGGAAGAAGTACGACGGCATCCGGTTGTCCCAGACTTGAATCGAGCGGTACCCTTCCGGCCAGCCGTTGAATTTCTCCGGCACGCCCGTCACCTGCGACAGCGCATCGAGCAGTACTTCCGCGGGCATCGCCTTCGGTCGTGCGCGGGAGAAGTTCTGCGTGTCATCCTGATTGCCGTCCTTCGGCATAGAGCTCAGCTGGTAGGTTTGCGACGCCAGCAGGGTCCGAGTGAACGCCTTCAGATCGTAACGGACTTCGCGAAGGTGCGCGACGAGGGCATCGAGCAGGGGTTCATTCGTCGCGGGATTAGTGACACGCAGGTCATCGATCGGCTCAACCAAGCCGCGGCCGAAGTAATGCGCCCAGAGCCGGTTCGCAATCGCCCGCGCGAAGTATGGATTCTCCGGCGTGGTCATGCACGTGGCGAAGACCTGTCGACGATCGCCCGTGCTGGTGAAGTCCGCCGGTGTTGCTCCCAGCGCTCGGGCCGCGACCGGTTCTCCCGTGCGCGGATGTTTGTGGTCCTGACCCGTTTTGGCAATGACGGCCTCGGTCCCATTCGGCAGCCGCTTCGTGGTCACGCCGGTGAAGAAGCCCACGAGACCCGCGTAATCGTCCTGGCTCCAGCGTTCGCTCGGATGATGATGGCACTGGGCACACTCGATCCGCACGCCGAGAAACAGCTGGCTCACCGAGCGCGCGGCGACCTCGGGTGTGTCGAGCGCTTTGAAAAACGCCGCCGGGCTTTCGGATTGAATCGGCCCCTGGACCGTGAGAATCTCGCGGGCGAATTCATCAAACGGGCGGTTCATTGCGAACTGCGACCGAAGCCACCGCGTCATGCCCACGGTTCCGGGCGTGGTGACCTTGACCTTGTCAGCACGGAGAATGTCGGCCCATTTCATGGCCCAGTAGTCAGCGTATTCGGGGCGGTTGAGCAGCGATTCGACGAGCCGTGCGCGTTTGTCCGGCGCGGTGTCCTGCAGGAAAGTTCTCGCCTCCGCCGCCGTGGGCAATGTCCCGATGATGTCGAGCGACGCGCGGCGCAGAAACGTGCCGTCGTCGATGGGGTCACTCGGCGGAATCCGCAGCTGCTTCAGTTTCGTGGCGACATGCTGATCAATGAAGTTCTTCTCGGCCAGTTCCACCGGCGAGGATGTGGGCCGCGGCAAGATCATGCGGCAGGTCGCCACCTGGTCGAGATACCGCACGAGAATCGCGGCCTCGCCAGCAACCTCGGTGGCTTCCATCAAGCCGCGCGGCGTGGTCATCACGATGTGCGGCGCGTTGGAGACGTAATCGGCGTGCATCGTCACGCAGTGGCGACCACCCGCTGCATCGACCGCGGTGACTCGCAACTGCTGAGTTCCCCGTGGTGAGAGCATCACCTCGCGCGGTTCGACTTCGAGCTTCACCACCGGGTGATCAGCCGGGGATTCGTGTGGTGCGCCTTCACGAATCCAGCGATGCAGCAACGCATAGTGGGCGCTCGCGCGTTCGATCTTTAAGCCTCCGCCATGCGGCGTGAGCGCGGCTCCCTTCTGCAGGAGTAGACTGGCTTCGGGATGCGAGAGATTCACCCGCCGCCCGCGACCTTCTTTAACCAGCGCCTCGTAATCCGCGGCGTCATCGAAGCCGAAGAGGCTCAGTTTGAATCCGTTCTGCCCTTCTGCCTTGCCATGGCAGCCGCCCGAATTACATCGCGCTTTGGTGAGCAGCGGTTGGATTTCATATTGAAAGGAGACCGGCAACGGATTCTGTAACCCGGAGACCGTGACGGGAACCGTCAGCTGCCCCTGGGCGTGACGAATCTGCAGAGTCGCAGTTCCGTCGGCGGCGGGTTGAATCAATCCCTCGGCGTCGACGCGAAACACGTGCGGATCCAGCGAGGTGTACTCGACCCGACGGGTCATGTCCGTGCGGATGGACGCATCGGTCCGCGTGACGAGCACCTGCTGCGTGGCTTCGGGACGTCGCAGCTCGACGGTCGGCGGGTCCGCACTCCACTGCCCACCGAGCGCGCTGGTGCCTGTGGCGAGCAACCCGACCAGCCAGTAAGAGAAGCGTGTCGTCATCAGTCCGTCAGCACTCCCCTGCGGGTCTGGCTTCTCGGTCCAACGCCGGACTGGGAGCGCATCCACCCCGACACATCAGCACAATCTTATGATTTTTCGACCACCAAAGCCAAGGCCAGCCTATTGGATTTGCGATCTCCAAGTTTCGCAAAGCGAACACGTCGTTACAGGCGGAAGTCGTGCGTTTTCTCTGATCGGAGCAGCGCATTCTGTGCGTGCAATCGCTTTGCGGCCCCCGTTACCGTGCATCAGTCAGCGCAATCCAGATGTCGCTTCGGGAAGTCTTCCGCGATGAATAACCTGCAGGCCGGTTGGGTGTCCCTATGGCGAAAGTGGACCTCATGGCGTCGCCCGGTTCGCCGTGGTGCGCGTGTCACGCCCCGGTTGGAACCGCTGGAAGCGCGGACGCTGCTTGCCGGCGAATTCACTGATGTCGGCACGGCCGGGCTCGCGGGCGCGAAGTTCAGTTCGATGGCTTGGGGCGATTACGACAACGACGGTGATCTCGACGCCCTCACCTCGGGCTTGCAGGACGGTGTCGGCGGTGTGACCAAGGTTTATCAGAACGACGGCAACGGTGCGTTCACAGATATCAATGCCGGTCTCACCGGCGTCTACGGCGGCAAAGCCACCTGGGGCGATTACGATCGCGACGGGAAACTCGACATCCTCGCCGTCGGACTCGGCACGGCGAAGGTGTATCACAACGCCGGCAACGGAACCTTCACAGATATCAACGCCGGCCTGACCGGGGTGAGCATCGCTTCGGGCGCGTTTGGAGATTATGACAACGACGGCGATCTCGACATTCTGATGAGCGGTCGAGCCACGAACTCCGCGATCGTCACGAAGCTTTATCGGAACGACGGAAGCTCGACCTTCGCCGAGCAGAACGTCGGCCTGACCGGCGTGTATGCCAGTACGGTGGCGTGGGGTGATTACGACGCCGACGGTCGACTCGACATCCTCGTGTCCGGCCTGGATTCGGCGAGTTCCCGCGCGACGAAAATCTATCACAACGAAGGCAACGGCACCTTTGCGGCGATCAATGCCAACCTGCCGGGCGTCTCGACCAGCGCCGTGGCGTGGGGTGACTACGATAACGACGGTGATCTCGATCTCGCACTCGCCGGGCATGATGGGTCAGCACGCATTTCGCGAATCTATCGCAACGATGGGTTTGGCAGCTTCACCGACATCGTCGCCGGACTCGACGGCGTAAGTTATGCGAGTGTTGCCTGGGGTGACGCCGACAACGATGGCGATCTCGACCTGCTGCTGACCGGGACCGGATTCGCCGGGGCGGTGTCGAAGGTCTATCGCAACGACGGCAGCAACACCTTCGTCGACAGCAACGCGGGCCTCACACCGATGGATCGGGGTCTCGCGGCGTGGGGCGACTCCGATGGCGACCGCGACCTCGACATTCTGCAGGTCGGACGCGTCGGCGGTCTCTCATCCGTGAAGGCGTATCGGAACAACGCCGTTACGGCGAACACCGCTCCGGCCGCGCCGACGGGGCTGACAGCGGCCGCCTCATCACCCACATCGCTTACGTTCTCGTGGACGGCGGCGGTTGACTTAAAGACCTTGTCGGAAGGGCTGTCGTACAACCTGCGGATCGGCACGACACCCGGTGGCAGCGATGTGGTCTCGACCATGGCGGATGCGACGAACGGGCTGCGCCGCGTCGCCGGTGCGGGACCGATTCAACGCACCAACTTCACGCTGCAGAATGTCACACCGGGAGCAACGTACTACTGGTCAGTCCAGGCGATTGATCCAACGTTTTCCGGAAGCGCCTTCGCGGCCGAACAAACCGCCAGCACGAACACCAGCCCGACTATCGGCGGAGCAGTGGCGAATCAGCCGGTCGCCGACAACAGCACGCTGGCACCGTTCGCGACGATGACGATAGTTGATCCGGACAATCAGAATCTGCTGGCAAAGGTGACGATTCTCAACGGCGGTGTCCGCGGGGACTTCACCCCGGCAACAACCGCAGGCTGGACCCGCACCACGGCGGGCAATGACATCATCTACTCTCGCTATTACAGTCCCGCACCCAATATCGGCGCGACGGTACAAGCCGCAATCCGGGCGTTTGTGTTCCAGCCGCGCATGAATGCCATCAAACCGAACACCACCGAGCTCACCGACTTCGTCGTCTTCATCAACGACGGGTTTGCCAGCGCGACAAACTCCAC
>DASRYX010000303.1:0-5888 GCA_035686985.1 Planctomycetaceae bacterium
ACAGCGCGGTCTTCCGTTGTCAGCACTTCACCCAGAATCCGGGCTTCTTCCCGGTCGACGAGCGGGTTGCCGATCGACGCGACTTCCACCATGCCGATGGACTTCGCCGGCGTCATGCCCCGGTCGAGCGCCCGTTCGGTCGCCTGTTTGTAGGCGTGCCCATAGTTGTCGATGTTCAGCGAGATTCCCATGCCGCGGATCACGCCGTGAACCTTGTCACCGTCGCGCTGAGCGTCGGACAACCGCTTGAGCAGGACCACCGCGGCCCCTTCGCCGGGAACCACACCGTCCATCCCTTGCGAGAACGACGGCTTCGGCGAACCCTTGGCCAGGCCGTTGCGAAGCTGGAAGCCTTCGTAGACGTTCATGTCCATGCTGCGCTGACCGGCGGCACAGAGCACCATGTCGACGGACTGGTCGAGCAGCATGCCCATCGCTGCGCTGATCGATGTCAGTGACGACGTATCGCCGGCGTCGATGGAGAACGCTCCGCCCATCATGTCGAACGTCTTGGTCAACCGCGACGCCAAGGTGCTGGCGGTGAAGCTGCCGGTTTCATCCAGCAGGGCGGGCATGTGCTTGAGCAGCAGTTGCTGGAAGTCATTGACGATCTGGTCGAGATCCGCCGCGGGGATGCCCCGGTCTTGCAGTTCGTGGCGCAGATACCGCTGGAATTCCGGCACACGCAGACCCATCTGCATATCGCAGGCGAAGTCTCCACCGAACACCGAGCCCACAATCACGGCCGCACGTTGCTTGTCAAACGCTTTCTTGTCATAGCCCGCATCGCGAATTGCCTGATCGGCGGCGTCGAGCAGCATGAACTGCAACGGGTTCGCATTGGCGATCTGTTTCGGCGGAACCTTGTGCTTCTTCCAGTCGTACACAAAATCGGTGACGAAACCGCCCTTGGTGGTCGTCGTCCGCCAGTTGCCCTTCGCAGCCGGATCGTGATAGATCGCGGGATTCCAGCGCGTCGGCACGACGTCCGACTTCGGATCGCGGCCGGAGACCAGCAGATCCCAGAAGGCATCGACGGTGTACGCCCCCGGCAACACCGCGCCCATGCCGATGATCGCGATCGCCGAATCATCCACGATCTGCTTCGTGCGAATGACCGAACCCTGCGGACCGGCCAGGACCGACACCTGCGTCTTGAGCGACTGGGTCGGACGGTCATCCATCACGACGTGGACGTTGAGTCCGCCGATGCCGAACGCGTTGACGGCCGTCCGCCGCGCTTCACCCGGCTTGGGTTCCGGCCACGGCATCGGCTTCGTTGGCACGTAAAACGGAATGTCGGCCCATGCGACGTCCGGGTTGGGCGTCTGCAGATTGATTTGCCCGGGGATGGTCTTGTTCTGCATGCAGAGCACGGCTTTCACGAAGCCGGCAATGCCCGCGGATTCCAGCGTGTGACCGATGTTGGCCTTCACGCTGCCGATGGGCAGTTTGCGATCGGAAGGCAACCGATCTTTCAATGCCATCGTGAGCGCGGAGAGTTCGGTCGCATCGCCGACCTGCGTCGAAGTGGCGTGACATTCAAGGTATTGCAGCTTCGCGGGATCGACATCCTTCGGGTAAGCCCGTTGGACGGCGAGAACCTGACCTTCCTTGCGCGGAGCCCACAGGCTCTTGCCGCGACCATCCGACGATACACCGATCCCGCGGATCACGGCCTTGATGTCATCGCCGTCGGCCAGGGCCTTTGGCAACGTTTTGAGCACAACCGCGGCGTAACCATCGGAACTGATCAGCCCGTCGGCGTTGGCATCAAACGGACGCGATCCCGTGCCGCTGATCGATTGAGCCATCGAGAACAGGACGAGTGCATACCACTTGCTGCACGACGCGCCGCCGACTAGGGCCATATCGATCTGGCCGTTGCGGAGGGCGTGAATGCCCATCGCCATCGCGATCAGCGACGACGCGCACGCGGCATCGGTCGCCAGCGCGGGACCGGTCAATCCGAAGGCTTGCGCAATCACGGCGGACACCATGTGCGCACCGACTTCGGGACCACCATCGGCATTGCGATGCGCCTTCTCCCGGCGGATGCGGCCGACGATGTTCCGAATGATCAGCGTCTGCTGTTCGATCGGCAGCTTGGCGAACGTCTTGTGCTCGCGGAGATAGCTGGCGACCTGCTCGCTATAGGTGTTGAACGCCACTTCGCCCGACAGCACGCTTCCGCCGGAGTGACCGACGTAAACCCCGGTATTTCGCAGCGCGAGATTGAACGGATCGTAACCCGCGTTCCGGCACGCCATCGCCGCGACTTCGCACATGATGAGATGTGCAGGATCGGTATTAGCTTCCAGGGCTTTGGGAAGCTGGCAGATGGCCGGGTTGAGCGGACGCTCGGGAACAACGCCGCCGAGCTTGGAATACGTCCGGCCGAGTTTGCCTTTTTCCGGATCAAACAGCAGCGACTGATCGAGCTTTTCTGGCGGGAGCTCGATGATGCCGCTACGGCCTTCGGAAATCAGCTTCCAGTACGCAGACAAATCATCCGCACCGGGCAGCCGGCATCCGAGTCCGACAACCGCAATGGGCATCTCATAGGGCATCAACGTAGACATCATGGGCCTTCTGGTGGTGTACCCGGCTCTCCGCCGAGCGTCAGGAGGTCGTTTCTTGGTCCGTCAAGTCGTGGCAGACTTTGAGTGATGGTATTTTGGGATATTTAGTCGGGTGATTGCGTTTCTTTCGTTAAGCGAAGCTGTGCCGCGACCCACCCGGATAACGGAGCATCCGTCACGGTCGGAAAAGTTACGCCCACCGACACAATCTCGCCGTTCTCCGCAAAACACCAGTTTTATGTTGAAGTAGGATGCCTGCATGGCCTTTGGTCTCATGCGTCGACTTTAACGCCTGAGTGGCAGCCAACTTGTTGCTCAACACATGGGGGAAATTACCGATTCACGGTTGGTGCCTAGACGAATTTACACACGCCGATTCACATCGCCTGCGGACGCCTGATCCACCCAAAGATCAAACGCCCTGCGAATGCGAACGCGCGAATTCTCTCGTTCAGAAGGTGAGGCTGTCAGCGTCTCTACGACATTCCGTCGCGAGACCGCCCATGGTCAGCACGTCACAGGCCGGAAGAAAGCACCACGGCACAGGGCGGAGCCTGAATCCCAGCGATTCACTCCGCCGGAATATCATGACCAATCAACCGGGACGACGCAACTGAGGCTGCCGGACGCACCGAACCTGACGATGGCGTAAGGTTGGCGGTTGTCCCCGTCGGCGAGCCATCCTAAAATCATTCAGGATCGACAGAAACGCCTTCACGACAGGTTCAGCATGTTTCGCGTCACGCAGGAAATCGAGTTCTGCTACGGCCACCGCTTGCTCAACTACGACGGCAAGTGCCGCTTCCTGCACGGACACAATGGGAAAGCCGTCATTGTGCTCGAAGGCGAACATCTCGATTCCCGCGGCATGCTGGTCGACTTCACGGACATAAAAAAATCGATCGCCACCTGGATCGACGCGACGCTCGATCACCGCATGATCCTGAGCGAAAAGGATCCGACGATCGATTTTCTGCGCCAGCAGCACGAACCGATCTTCACGATTCCGGACAACCCCACCGCGGAAAACATCGCCCGACTGATCTACCTGTTCGCCAAGGAACAACAGTTCCCTATCGCCGAAGTCACCTTGTGGGAGACGACGAAGGCTTATGCAACGTACCACGAGCGGTAAGAAAGTCTCGTAAACGACACAAAAGCCCGGCATCTTGAAGATGCCGGGCTTTTTCTTTCGTTGACTGCTGTCGCTGGCGTTCGGGGCTGGGAAAAACTATTCGACGGTCACGCTCTTGGCGAGATTTCGCGGGCGGTCGACATTGCAGCCCCGCAAGACCGCGATGTGATACGCCAAGAGCTGCAGCGGAATCGCGGTGACCAGCGGTTGCAGGTATTCGTCCACTTCCGGCACGTAAATCACGTCGTCGGCCAACTCCGAGACCTTGTCGTCCCCTTCGCACGCCACGGCGATGACCGGGCCGCGCCGGGCTTTAATTTCTTCCATGTTCGAAATGACTTTGGGATAAATATTGCACCGGGGAACGACGAACACGCTGGGCGTATCTTCGTCGACCAGGGCAATCGGCCCGTGCTTCATTTCCGCGGCGGGGTAGCCTTCCGCGTGAATGTAGCTGATTTCCTTGAGCTTCAGCGCGCCTTCCAGCGCCACCGGGAAGTTGTACAGCCGGCCGAGATACAGGAAATTTTCCGCAGAATAGTATTTCTGGGCGATTTCCCGCACGGCGTCGTTGCACTCGAGGGCTTTGCGGATCATGTCGGGCATGGCGCGGAGATGGCCGATCAGCCGCTTGCCCGCGGGATACGACAGATGCCGCATGCGACCCATGAAGAGCGCGAGCAGCGTCAGGACCGTCACCTGGGCGGTAAACGCCTTCGTCGAAGCGACGCCGATCTCCGGACCCGCGTGGAGATAAATCCCGCCGTCCGCTTCCCGCGCGATCGTGGAACCGACGACGTTGCAGATCGCCAGTGACGGATGCCCCTTGCGTTTGCACTCCCGCAGCGCGGCGAGGGTGTCCGCCGTTTCGCCCGACTGCGTGATCGCGAAGATCATCGTGCGATCATTCATCGGCGGATTGCGATAACGCAGCTCGCTGGCGTATTCGACTTCCACCGGGATGCGGGCGAATTCTTCGATGAGATACTCGCCGACCAGTCCCGCGTGCCAACTGGTCCCGCAGGCGGTCAACACGATGCGATCGATCCGGCGGAGTTGCTGGGCATCAAGGTTCAGACCGCCGAACCGGGCGGTGGCTTCGTCTTCGTCGAGTCGGCCGCGAATCGCATTCTCGATGGTTTGCGGCTGCTCAAAGATTTCCTTGAGCATGTAATGCTCGAACTGACCGAGATCGGTATCGATCGCCGACTGTTCCAGCACGCGGACCGAAGGCGTGGTATTGCCGCCGTCGCGATGCCGCAGTTTCATGCCTTCGGCGGTGAGGATCGCGATTTCGTGATCGTTCAGATACACCACTTCTTCGGTGTAACCCACCAGCGGACTGGCATCGCTGGCGAGATAATGCTCACCGCGCCCAATGCCTACCACAAGCGGACTGCCCAGCCGTGCAGCAATCAGGAGTCCAGGGACATCGCGGAAGAGAATTGCCAGGCCGTATGTGCCCTTGAGTTGCGGCAGCGTCGTTTCGACCGCTTTCAGGCACGTATCGGAACTCGTCGGGTCTTCACCCAGCTTGATCAGTTCGGAGAGTTCATAAGCCACGAGATGCGCGATGACTTCAGTATCGGTCGCCGAGTGAAAGACGTAACCGAGCTCGCGAAGTTTGTTTCGCAGCGATGCATAGTTCTCGATCACGCCGTTATGGACGAGAACGACTTCGCCGTTACCGCCCACGTGCGGGTGAGAGTTGGTGTCGCTCGGCTCACCGTGCGTGGCCCAGCGGGTGTGACCGATGCCATAGCCACCCTTCAGCGGCTTCTGTTTGCAGAGTTCGGCGAGTTGACCGACGCGGCCGGTCTTCTTGCGGATGCCGATATCGCCGCCGTTCTGGATCGCGACTCCGGCAGAGTCGTAACCGCGGTATTCCAGCCGGAAGAGGCCTTCGAGGAGATAGTCGAATGCCGACTTCGGCCCCACGTACCCAACGATACCACACATGGCAAAGAATCCCCCCCGGAAAGTCGGCTGGCGTGCTGCGCATCGGCAGCGCCAACGCCCATCTCTACGTTCCTCGCGCAGGTGTATCAGGAAATCGCGGGAAGGGTCAAGTTCAGTCAAGAGCGGAGAGTCGAGAGCCAAGAGCCAGAAAAGGCACTGCTTCGGCAGGTGGCTGATGTCGATTCGCACTCGAATATCGCTGGCTCTTGGCT
>DASRYX010000304.1:0-6740 GCA_035686985.1 Planctomycetaceae bacterium
GACGCGGGGAAAGAATCGTTCGTCGGGTTTCACTCCATGCCAGTCCGTCACGGCATGACCATCGGCGAACTCGCGTTGATGTTCAAGGATGAACTGAAGCTCGACGTCAATCTCCAAGTCATACCCTGCGAAGGGTGGACCCGCCGCGACGCGTGGGACAGCACCGGGTTGCTGTGGGTGAACCCCTCGCCGAACATGCGAAATCTGAACCAGGCGTTTCTCTATCCGGGGATTGGCTTGCTGGAGACGACCAACGTTTCCGTCGGCCGCGGCACTGATACGCCGTTCGAAGTCATCGGCAGCCCGTGGATTGATGGACGTAAACTTGCTGCCGCCCTGAACGCACGCGGGTTGAACGGGGTGTCCTTCATCCCCGTGGAATTTACGCCGACGTCGAGCAAGTTTGCGAACGAGTTGTGCGGTGGCATCAACATTGTGATCACCGACCGAGCGGTGTTCGAACCGCTGCGTGTCGGCTTTGAAATCGCAGTCCAACTGCGGGCACTCTTTCCGGACAAATGGGAGACAAAGGGTTATCTCCGCCTGCTCGGAAACGATGCCGTGCATCAGGCGGTGATTGACGGCAAGGCGGGAGATGAAGTGGAAAGCCTGTCGCGGCAGGGCATCAATGACTTTCTGCGTCGCCGGGCAAAGCATCTCCTGTACGAATAGTCGTCCGCTGCCGATGGCGCTGGAATCCGGCGGCGATTCGGCCGATGATAAATATTCGTCGCGCGATGTGGTTATCTTCTGACACAGGAAATTCTCCGTCATGACGGCCCGGCCGTATATTCTTGCTGAAACCACGTGGGAGACCGTCCGGCAGACCGCGTACGAAGTCGCGATCCTCCCGTGGGGAGCGACCGAAGCGCACAACCGGCATCTGCCTTATGCGACGGACACGATTCAATGCGACGCGGTGGCAGCGGAGGCGGCTCGGCTCGCGTGGGAAGCGGGAACGAAGACGGTGGTCTTCCCCACGGTGCCGTATGGCGTCAACACCGGGCAGCGCGAAATTCCCTTCTGCCTTAACATGAATCCGAGCACCCAGCAGGCGGTGCTGATGGACATCGCCGAGACCGTGCAGCTGCACGGCGTCAAGAAGCTGGTGATTCTGAACGGACACGGCGGCAACGATTTCCGGCAGATTATCCGGGAACTGCAACCGCGGTTGTCGTTGCTGATCTGCCAGGTTCATTGGTTTCGCTGCGTGAATCCAGCCCCCTATTTCACGACGCCCGGCGATCACGCCGGTGAACTTGAGACCAGCGTGATGATGGAAATCGCGCCGGACCTCGTTCGCCCCTTGAGCGAAGCCGGCCCGGGCCAAGAACACCCATTTCGCATTCGTGGACTGCGTGAAGGCTGGGCGTGGACGCAGCGCCGCTGGGTGGACGCAACCGATGACACCGGTACCGGCAATCCCTACGATGCGACGCGTGAGAAAGGTCGCAAATTCCTCGATGCTGTCAGCCAGCAGATCGCTGGGTTCCTTGTCGATCTGGTAGCGGCGGATATCACAAAGCTGCATGAGTGACGGCAGACGTTCTCATACGGCATCCGGTTCGGGATGAACCCACGGTGCACGGTACGGGCGCCGCAGCTTCTTGTTAGCATCGTCATCGTTTAAGACTCGGTGCTGCATTGGATCCCAGGCGAGCGTGCGGCCGGCTTCCATGGCGATATTCGCCAGAATGCAGCTCGCGGTCGAGATGTGGCCCTGCTCAATGTCGGCGACGGGTTTGCCACGCGATTCCCGGGCTGCCAGCAAGTCCCGCATGTGGCCGCGAATTGCTGGAGCGACGTGCTTCTCCAGGTCCTTTTCCGTCTTGTCTTCGGGGTACTGTTCGAGTTCGTACACCACATCCTGATGAATCGGCGCACCATTCCCGAAAGGTTGGAAATCGTATCCCATGACGCTGCACTTCAGCGTTCCCTTATCGCCGTAGATCGTCGCTCCCCACGGATATTTGGGATCCGCTGGGTGACCATATGTGCGATGCTGCCAGAGAACGGGCAGGTCGCCGAACTCGAACGTTGCGGATTGCGTATCGGAGATATTCGCCTTGCTCTGTTTCTCGATGAGGATGCCGCCCGCCGAGCTGACGCGCTCGGGCCAGCCGAGATCGAGCATCCAGCGGACCATATCGAGCATGTGGATGCACATGTCGCCGACGATGCCGTTGCCGTATTCCATGAACGCCCGCCAGCGTCGCGGATGGACAAGCGAGTTGTATGGTCGTAGTGGTGCGGGTCCCGTCCACATTTCGTAATCGAGAAACTCCGGCGGTGCGCTGTCCGGCGGGTTCTCGCGGGCCCGCATGTGATAATAGCAGTAGATTTCCACGAGGCCGATCTTCCCGAGTTTGCCCTCGCGGATGATCTTGTCGCGCGCATCAATAAGATGCGGCGTGCTGCGTCGTTGCGTGCCGACTTGAACCACGCGCCCGTATTTCCGCGCGGCGGCGAGAATCGCCTGGCCCTCAATCACATCAACGCTGATCGGCTTCTGCAGGTACAGATCCGCCCCGGCTTTCATGGCGTCGATCGCAGCGAGCGCATGCCAATGATCCGGAGTGGCAATCAATACCAGCTCTGGTTGAGTCTCTTTGAGCATCTCCCGATAATCACGAAACGTCGGCGGCGATTTCTGCGACTTCTGCCGCTGCGCCGTCATGGCCTGCGCTTCAGTGAGCATGTTCTGGTCGACATCGGAGAGGCCGACGACTTCCGCCGGCGAAATCTGCAGCAACCGGAACAGATCCGCTTTGCCATACCATCCGCAGCCGATCAGACCGACACGGACAGGCCTGGTTTCCGCCGCGGCGAAGACGAGCGGATTCAACGCCGCTAAACCGACACCAGCGGCTCCGGTCTGTAGAAACGTGCGACGATCCATGGTGTTGTTCCAGGTAAGAGAATGAGCACAGCCAGCGGATTATGGCTCGATCAGATAGTAGAGCACGTCCGACTGCAACGAAATCTTGCTGGCATTTCCAATGACTTTGCTACGGTGCCCGTTGAAGTCGAGTGCGGTGACCTTCAATTGTTTTGCATCCGGCCGTTGGAAAGAGACCGTGCCGTTGAGCCGTTTGACCTGCCACGGATCGCGGCCGATGTCCACGATACGTTTCGTCCGAGGATCCACGGCCTCGGTAGCAAATCCGGTGGCCCCTTCTTCCGACATCACCTGCAGCAAGATTCGCTTTGAAGACGCGAGCGATTGATCATCCAGCGCGACCGCCACGAAATGTCCCAGATCGAGATCGCTGCGGAGCGTCACTCCCTTCAGCGCGACCTCGCCCGCCGATTGCAGATTCCCGCTGGCAGCCTGCACCTGCGGCGCATCAATCAGCAGGACGCCTTTGTCATAGTCGAGCTGCAATTCGCCCGTTGTACTGGTCACCATTTTCCGGGCGTGATCAATGTACGGCTTCAAATCTTTGGCGGTGACGCGCGCGGCGTCCGTGCCAAATCGCACCTGTGCACGACCGGCATAATGCAGCAGCGGATCGAGTCGCTGACCGGGTTGCAGTTCCGTGCCGGCGGGGACATCTTTCAATCGCAACTCATCGAAAGCAGCGTCCTGCGGCAACGGCGTTCCCTTCAATTGCCGCAGTTCGTCGACGTTCAATTGCACATCAGCGAGTAAGTCACCGGGAGCAATCAACCCTTTTCGGTAGATCAACGCTGCGGCCGGAAATTGTCCTAGCATCGCCGGTGTGGCGAGTGTCCATTGCTGCATCCAGTACCGGGGCTTGACCTGCCAGTTCGCACCGTCGAACGCGAAGTGCACGATGCAGTCGGTGTCCTGCAAGGCCCCATACGCGGCGAAGTAGAGTGGCGCTTCCGATCGATAACGGTTCGGCCGCGTGAACGTGGTTTCGGAGATCATCGACGGTTTGTCGTTATAGTGCGGATCCATGACGGGATGCACGAACTGCCGCGGCTTGCCCGGCGTCGCAGGATCAAACCGCAAAGCGCTGCGATCGCTGTAGGTGTGGCCCTTCCGGATCGACCACGCCGCGTTGTCGCCTTTGTGGTTGCATTCGAAATAGCCATGCCGGTCGATGAAATCGCCAACGGTGTAGCTCAGCTTTTCCAGCGGGCCAAAGACCTCCGGTGACGCGGTGGCCCAGTTGCTGGTGTGAATCAGACCCTGGAAACCGAGTTCCCGCAGGAAGCGATAGTGGTCCTTGTAGAAGTCGGTCTGCACTTCCAGCAGAAAGCTCGCGGTGTCCTGGTCGCGCGGTGTCTTCTCGTTGAACATGTTCCACAACGGTCGAAAGCCCACGCGGCCTTTGTCAAAATCATCACGCGGAACCTTGCTCCCGTTCCACGCGGCTAGAGTGGCCGATAGCGTGCCGTACTTTTTTGTGAGCCAGTCCGCGAAACGCGTTTCCAAAATGCGTAGTTGCGGATCCGGGATGTTCTTTGAATCGAAGGTCCAGAAGAAAAACGAATCTTCGTTCTGCAGTTCGACGCCGAAGACTGCGGGCTCATCGATCAGTTTGCGTCCGGTCCTTTCGTCAGGCGTGGTCAACAACGCCTTCCACCAGCCACGGTATCGCTCCTGAAACTGCGGGTTGAACTGCAACGCCGCGAACGGGTGCTGCTGCCCGTTGTATCCCGGCAACCAAGGCGAATCAGCGGGCGGTTTGAACCACAACGGGAAGTAAATCGAAAAATGCGTGTAGATGCCCTCGGCCTTCATCGCCGCGACGACTTCGTGAGCGTGCCGGAACTTCTTGAGGTCGACGTTGCCGTTCTGATCAAAAACTGCGCCGTGGACCCGCACGAGATTGACGCCGTAGCGTGCCAGCAGTCGGGCGCAGTTTTTCAGTTCGTCACCGTGCAGGTCTTCCGGCGGACCATTCACCGCCCAGAAGCGCACTGGCCGACGTGTTTTGCCGAGTAAAAACCGCCCGTCTTTGGCCGTGATGAATCCGTGCTCACCGGCGAACTGTCCATTCAGCCCGCGCAGATCCCAGGCACAGTCCGCCGATGGGTCATTCTGTGGCGCAAACGGAAACCATTCCTCCGCTGCGGCAGCGGTCAGTGATCCCAGCCACCAGGCTGACAGAACGAGAAGCCAGGCTCGTTTCATGGAAGATCTCGCTGAATCATGCGCGGTACGATCCGTAGACGATCGGATCATTGAACAACCGCAGTACGGACTATGCCGGGCGCCGTCGGAGACCGCAAGTTACAGAGCCGGCTTGCCATGATCAGACTGACGCGGGCCGGTGGATGTTGAACCAACGCTGGCAGAACGTGCATTTCACGTCACCCATGGGCGAGACGTCCGCATCCTTGGCCAATGTTGCGCCACACTGCGGGCAGGTGTAGCCGATTGATCCGGGGGGAGGGTTAGAACGAGCACTCACCCGTGGCTGCATTTTCCCTGTCCACGCCGCAACGGCGATTCCGCCTCCCATCACGACAAAGACCACCGCGATCAGCGACGCGACGATGCGAAAGAATAGCGGTGGCGAATGAAAATCGTTGAAGGGAGCCAGCCACATCGCCCCAATCACCGTTACGCCAATGGCCGCGAACACCGCACCGAACACGCCGAAAATAACCCGCCCGATGGTTCCAAGGTGATTGTCCGCCGGCGATTGATCGTCCATCAGCGTGTGTCCCGGTTGAAGTCACTTCATACGGAGCTACGGTTGTCAGCGCGGATCCAGACTCCCAAAGGGAAGTCCCTCAGCGCGTCTTTCACAGATAACGAAATATCTTGATTAGTATCAGGCGACCATTTTCGCCGTGAGAAAAGTTCACCGAACGATGATCCCGGCTCGCAAATCGATTCCGCCAAGGTGATCGCTGTCTCCTGCCACAGATCACCGATCGGCGGCGGTCCGCCGAATCCTGCGACCTGCACTGTCAGTCGGGGGACGACGACGATCATCACCTGAGCGCCGTGCTGTCGGGCCAACGCCACCACATTCTCTCGAAACGGTCCGGTCGTTTCCAGCGGCAGATAGTCACCGGATGTGAACAGGTCCGGGAAGCGATTGCGCGCCTGCAATGCCAGCCCTGTGACATACAGCTTGATCCGGCCCTCCGCGGCGTTCGTGAGGAGTTGCTGCAACAGATCACGGATGGGATGCGGAGCGTTATGCTCCGCCTGCACGCCGTCGTCAAACCATTTGCTGACCAAATTCTCCCCGGTCGATCCCGGCCGCAAGGCGCTGCACTCGGAGAGCAGTTCGCGAAACATGCGTTCGTTTGCCGGCCAGTCGATCGGATGCCGATTGTCGGGATCGACCAGCGTGCGATTCCACACCGCAGTCCCTTGGTAGAAATCGGGAACTCCCGGTGAGCAGATTTTCAACACCAGTTGCGACAGCGAATTCCAACGGCCATGGATCGCGACCTTGCTGGCGAACTCGTGCAGATCGTTGACGAAAGCCACGGAGCGATCGGTCTTGAAGATGTCCGTGACGAACCGGCACAACGCCGTTTCGTACGGCTCATGCGGGCTGATCCAGCTGGTATTCACCTTCGCTTCATGCTCCACCTTCAGGAGATATTCCTGCAAGCGGGCGACGAATGTGTCGCGGTCGTTGCCCGTAGGCACGGCGTCGGGCCACAAGCCGATGATCGTCTGGTACAGCAGATACTCGGTGTTGCGGCTCGGTGCGGCGCTGCCGTCCACATCCGTCTGCAAGCGTCGATGGCCTCGACGCCACGCGTTCACACGGTCGCGCCAGTCGCGGGGACTCGCGCTC
>DASRYX010000305.1:0-3268 GCA_035686985.1 Planctomycetaceae bacterium
GCCTGGAGATCGACAAGTGGCTGTCGACGCCGTGATCCAGCATCGTCGAGAAAAAGCGATTTCAGCGGGCAAGAGCGGATTCCAGGTGCCACGTCGTGACGCCGAGTTCGCGTTTTAATTCTTCGTAGGCGGCATGTGCGAGCGCCCATTCCGCCGCGGATTCCTTCGTCCTTACGGCTCGAATCAGCACGTTTTTTGGGGTGTGCTCGAGATCGATGAATTCGAGGACCTGCGTCTTGTAGCCGTGACAATCGAGCATTCTCGCACGGAGGGCGTCCGTTGCCATGGCGGCGAAGCGATCTTTCAGAAGACCGTACCCGGTGAGCCCCGGCAGCGCCCCCGGCCAGTGGTGACACAGTTCGTGCTGACAGCACGGGACAGCTAGGATAACCGACGAGTACCAGCGAATCGCAGCCGCGAGGGCGTCGTCGGTCGCGGTGTCACAGGCATGCAGCGAAATCGCCAGATGCACGGCTCCTTCCGGTTGATAGCCTGCGATGTCTCCCACTTCGAACTTCAAGCCGGCGCAGTTCAATTTTCGTGCCGCCTCATTGCAGGCGGCGATCACATCGGCTTTCCGATCAAGCCCCACAATCTCGACCTGACGGTGACGAATCGCGGTAAGGAAATGGTGGAGCGCGAATGTCAGCGAGCTTTTACCGCAACCGAAATCCACGACGCGGATCACCCCATCCGACGGAAGATGCGGCAGGATGTCGGCGATGAACTCCAGGTAGCGATTGATCTGCCGGAATTTATGAAACGCCGTGGGTTTCACCTGTCCGGTGGGTGTCATCAGTCCGGCGGCGATCAGGAACGGACAGGGCTGGCCATCGGGGATGATGTACTGGCGGGTGCGATTGTGGCTGTCGACCGGCGCGGCCGCTTGAGATGGCGGCTTGCGTTTTAAGACGGGCTTGCCGGGCGGCTTCCAGCGAACGGTGTAATCGCCGTCGTCTGCGAACCAGTGCAGATCCCCCCAGGCGACGCCGAATTGCTGCGTCACCCGTTGCAGCACCGTCTCGGCGGACAGATTCTCATGCCGTTCCTGCGGTCCGACGCGTGCCGACCACTGGTAGTGAATCTCATTGCGAATGCGTACCGGGCGAACTGTTACCTTCTGCACGGCTCCCGAGGCGAGCGACCGGCTGAGGATCGCGCGAAACAGCGTTCCGCGCTCCACGGCATTAGCAAAAATGTCCGACCAAACCACCGTTTTCACAACGACTCCGTACTCTGTGCGTCTACATCGCTCACCCTATCATTGTACCGGCCGGTTCGGCTAGAGGGTTGCGGGCCATCTCCATCTTGACGGAAGAAAAGCGGTGGGCGACGATGCGCCGATGAAGTAACGACTGTATTGCCCTGCCGACCGCCCGTTGGAAACGAGTTAATGACCGCCGCGGAAACTTCGGAATATCACGTTCGACCCGCCCGACGCGACGATGTCGAAGCGCTGAGCCAGTTTATTCAACCGTTCGTGGAGCAGGGGCGATTACTGCCTCGAACTCAGGATGAGCTGCAGGAATTGACGGAGAACGGTTTCGTGGCGTTGAGCGGCGCGAAGATCGTCGGCTTCGCGGCCTTGGAAATCTACTCGCCCAAGCTCGCCGAACTCCGCAGCCTGGCGGTCAGCGGGGAATTTCAAGGGCAGGGGATTGGCAAGGCACTCGTCAAAGCCTGTCTGCGCCGGGCGGAAGAGCGGCGTGTCTTCGAGGTGCTGACGATTACCTCGTCGGAAGATTTCTTCCACAAATGCGGCTTCGAGTTCACGCTGCCCGGAGAACGCAAGGCGCTGTTCTATCAGACTCGCGAGCAGTACTGAGGGCTCGCCGCCGGATCACTCGATCACGGTCACCCTCTTGATGCCGTCGAGGTTCGGGTATTCCTTTTCGAGGAATGCGTTCCCCTCGGCGTAAATCTGCATCTGGCGCTGCGTGGTTTCCTCGCCGTATTCGGTGTTGAGCGCGTCCACCACGTCCATCCCTTCAACGATTTCCCCGAACGGTGAAAAGCCCATCGCGTCCAGTCGGGCGTTGTCGGCGGTATTGATGAAGACCTGCGTGGTGCGCGAGTTCGGCATGCTCGGCTTCGCAAACGTCACGTAGCCGCGGAGGTTCGACTTCACGACCGGGTCATCGGGGATGAACTTCTCACGCCACTCAGTGCTTATCTTTGGATCGGCTGCGATTCCGAACTGCACCATAAATCCTTTGACGGCCCGGAAGAACTTTGCGTTATCGTAGACGCCGCCTTTGATGAGCTCATGGAAACGATCGGCCCCGTAAGGTGACCATTCGCGATGCACCTGAACGACGAAATCCCCCTTGGTCGTCTCGAACTTCACGCGGTAATGATCCGGCCCTTTCAGGGGGGCATCCGCTCCCGCCGCCATTTGCGGTGCTGTGGGAACCGGTGTTTCGCGGGCGCGTTCGCTCCCGCAACCGAGGATCGCAAGTGCCATCACGCCTGCCAACGATCGAGCCAAAACCGGAGTCATCAACCAAGTCCTTCCAAATGCGTTGCCGATTTCCGCATTGTAACGACCCGTGAACGGCGCGGGGAGTTACGGAAAGAGTTCGTTCAAAACCGCACCCAGGCGCAGGCCGGCCTGCAGGATGCGGACGCGCGAAACGTGCCCGCCGCGTTTGAGATAGTCCTCGCTGAGGGTCAGCCGGGGCGTATCTTTCTCGATCGGTTCCGGCGGCAGATGTTTCAGGTAACTCCGCACCTCTTCGTCATACACGACGCTGGCGCACAGTCGATGGCTTTCCTTCCACCAGACTTCTTCATTCACTTCGTCGGCAGCACCAACCGCTTCGGCTTCCAGATCGACGTCGTGAAGCCACGTTAAAGCCCGTTTACGACTTTCGGACAACTGGATCTTCTCGCCCGGAAAATTATCCCAGAGCGCGTGCAGATTCCCTCGCTGTTTCGTGGGAATCGAGTTCCCGCCGCGATCACCGTCGGGCAGGCGGGCGGCATCGATCAGGGTGGTCGAATGCAGCGGTTGGTGCAGGTCGCCAACGGTGTGAAACAGCCACGTCAGCCAGAGCGCCCGTTCCGCATCGGGCAACTGAGCTCGCCCGATTTCCCGCCGGGCGAGGCGGATCGTCTGCACGATGTTCATCGATTCATCGGCCACCCGCGGCGGATGAACATGGAGGTTCAGCTCCAGGTGCGCAATATCGAAGTGTCGGTCTTCGGCCCGGAGAAACAGCGGCTGATTGATGTAGTGCCACGTGCTGTGATGAAACCGATCCTTGTG
>DASRYX010000306.1:0-4151 GCA_035686985.1 Planctomycetaceae bacterium
CAATTACGGTCATCAACCCGATAAAGGGCAGCAACGTTGGGCGACAAAGAATCGCTAAACCTGCCAGCAGACCGGTCAAAAAAGGGGAGGGCGAAGCTCCCGCTGAGCCGCTAGTGGGATCCAGCATGTTGTCGCGCAGCGGTTCCGCGGGAGCTTCGCCCTCCCGGAAGAACGACGATACTCCGACCAACGTCCAGACCGTCAGCGTAGTAAAGAGGCACTCAGTCATGGGCTGCGCGGTGTATCGCAGTAGCAGCGGGTCGAGCGCGATGGCAAAACCCGCCGCAAGCCATTGCCGCAGCGGTGGTTGCCACCATTGCTTCATCAGGATCCAGACCCCGCAGATCGTCGCCAGTCCCGCCGCGATGTTCAGGACCGCGACCGCGATGTTTTCCGGGAAAACGGCGAAGAAAATTCCGAGCGATATCGGATAAACCGGGGGGCGGTACGCGGTCGGCGTAGTCGTCTCCGGAGTACAGAACCCGTTACCTGCAGTGATGTTGCGGGCAATTCCCAGATACGCGTCGCGGTCTAATGTGAGATCCTCGGACCAGAGAAAGCACGCTAGCAGGCGCGTCGCCGTTCCGACCAGCAGAACCGCGACCAAGCCCCACCGGGCGGATCGGGACGCTGCCGCAGGAGTCGTCTGGGGAAGGGACAGAGGATGTTCCCAACAGATTGGCAGGACGGGATTTCTGCGCGGCGGACTGGGGATTCCGCCGAAAACTTCGTGACAGTTTAGCACGGATCGGGTTTAATTTTGTGATCCGTCCCACGGGAAATTGCGTTGTGGAGCAACGCCGGGCCGTGTTGCGGGAATCTCGCGGAGCGAGTCCAGTGCAGTCGCGCTCAGCGGCGCTGAGATCAGCGTAAGGATGTGACGGATATGAGCGTCCCGGCAGATACGCCGCGTGTCGCGGAATGCTACCGCCAGCACAGCCAAGACCTGTGGGCGTTCTTCTATCGCCTGTGCAGCGATCCGGAACGCGCCTGGGAAGCCGTGCACGAAGCGTTCCTGCGGTTGCAAGGACCAGCGGCTCAAAACGTTCGTGACGAACGCGCCTGGCTCGCGCATGTCGGCCGGAACTGGTTGCGTGACTTCGCCCGGCGGCGACAGAACTCCGAAGCGACCGCCGATTCTCTCGCCGGTGTCCCCGCGGCAACGCTGGATCCGGCCGGAACCGTTGCTCAGGCCGAATTGCGGGAACAGGTCGATCAAGCTCTCGGGATGTTGCGGTCGGATGACCGCGAAATCCTGCTGTTGAGATATGCTCTCAACTGGTCGTCGTCGCGGATGGCAGAAGTCTTGGGCATACAGGTTGCTGCCATCGACATGCGTCTGATGCGCGCCCGGCAGCGGATGGCAGTGGCCCTGGAAAAACTGGGTGTGAACGCGGAATCGGTTCAATAGCCTCGCCTCGATTGACAGCACTCGTGCCAGGATGGCGCGCAGGAACGACATCATGCAGAATCACAACTCTCACCAACCGCCGGCCCGATGGACCGAAGATCGTGTCGAACGGTTGTTGCTGTCCGTCTTCGCCGAACAACCGGTGACGGTGGCGGATTCCAGCTCTTCCCCTAAACGCGGCCGCCGCCAACGCGGCCTGTTGATTGCCGTTGTTGCCAGCTGCCTCGCGCTGACGATCCCGCTGCTCTCGTTGTCCGTCGATCATCCCGCCCCGACCGGTCACAGCATTGTCGCGAAATGGAACGGACCGGAGCTGCGCGCCAAAGAGGTGTCGGTGGATCTGGCATTGAGCGACGATGTCGATCTCAATGCGGACTCGACGGAGAATTCGTCGGCCACCGAGAGCGACGAGACCGCCGAGGCCCCGAGCCCGTCTGAAGCGGAAGACTCCGCGTCGACCTGATCGCGTTTTCTAAATATCCGTTTCGAATGTCCGTAGTACCCCTGCGCCGGGAGAGATCTATGGCCGAGGATCGTGGATTGTCCGATGTCGCCCCGCATCGGGGAGTGTTGATCCTGACGCTGGGGATTCTCAGCCTGATCGTCTGTCAGCCCCTGGGATTTGCCGCGTGGCTGATGGGCAGTAATGACCTGAAGGAAATGCGGGCCGGGCGCATGGATCGGCAGGGCGAGTCGCTAACGCAAGCCGGTCAAATCATCGGAATCATCGGTTCGGTTCTCACGATTCTCGGGCTGGTGATCGGCTGCCTGTGGATGGGGCTGGTCCTGACCGCGGTCGGAGCGGGTGTGGCGGCGGGTCCCCACTGATTGGCCGGAAGCCGTTTTCTGGTCAAAGACTTGTGACGTGGGGCGGAATGGCGGTACACTGCCGGTCTACATCCCCGACAGCGCGGATCTTGAGAGATCGGCGAGGAAACCGTGCCGCGCGCCATCATCAGTGACATCCACGCCAATCTTGAAGCGCTGCAAGCCGTGCTCGCAGATATCCGCGCGCAAGGCATCACCGAAATTTTTTGCCTGGGGGACATCATCGGCTACGGGCCGAACCCGTGCGAATGCATCGACATGGTGATGAACTGCGATCTGTGCCTGCTCGGGAACCACGATCAGGCCGCTCTGTTTGACCCGGAAGGCTTCAACGCGGGGGCGGAACGGGCCATTTTCTGGACCCGCAAGCAACTCGAATCGTCCACCGGCCCGAAGGCGGAAAAACGCTGGGACTTCCTCGGCGAACTGCCGCGGGTCCACCGGCTGCCGAATTTCATGTTCGTTCACGGTTCGGCTCGCAATCCGCTGAATGAATACGTCTTCCCGGAAGACATTTACAATCAGCGCAAGATGGAAAAGATCTTTTCGCTGGTCGACCGGTATTGCTTTCAGGGGCACACGCACATTCCCGGCGTCTTCACCGAGGACCTGAACTTTCTCGCGCCGGAAGAGATCGACTTCAAATACGAGCTCGGGGCGCAGAAGGCGCTCGTGAACGTGGGATCGGTCGGCCAGCCGCGCAACAATGACAACCGCAGCTCATACGTTGTCCAGGATGGGACCTCGCTGACCTTCAAGCGCGTCCCCTATGATTTTGAAACGACCCGCAAGAAGATCCACCAGATTCCTGAGCTGGATAACTTCTTCGGTGATCGTCTGGAAGGCGGCCGCTAAGGGTCGCCAGACACGCTGTCGTTCTCCGGACTCATGTTGGAAGAACTCGACAGCAATTGACCCTGCACTCTGACAGCAGTACCCATGGACCAGCAGCGCCGCGTAATTTTGTTCGTCGCCTTGTCGATGGCGGTCTGGATTGCTTATGCCAATCTGGTCCTGCCGTTCTTCCTGCCGGTGCCGCCGAAGCCCGTTCCCGCGGCGATGTCCGAAACCGACGATGCGGCGGAGCAACCGGTCAGCGCGCTGTCGCCAGCGAACGTGGTTCCGGAAATCGGTGACGCTGCTCCGGCCGAAGCGCCCAAAGCCGCCGTGGTGAAGCACCCGCTCCGCACTCTGGAACTCGGTTCTATCGATCCTGAGTCCGGCTACTTCATTCATGTTGAACTGACGAGCCGTGGGGCGGCGGTTGAATCGGTCACGCTGAACGACCCGCGTTACCCCGAATTCGGTAACCGGGGCACGCCGCTGAAACTTGTCGGACATGATCCGGCGGTGAATGCCAAAACGTTTGCGCTCGATGTCCCCGGTCTCGTCAAACCGCTGAATGGCCAATCGACCGAAGACATCGCCTGGGAAGTGGTCGAGGACGAAACGACGCCCACATCGGCGACATTCCGCCTCCGGACCGCAGACGGTTCCTTTGAGCTCCGCAAGCATTATGAGATCGAGAAGGCCCCGGCGGACAAGACCCTCAACAACGATCTGCGCGATCACTGGCTGAATGGCTACCGCGTCAAACTGACGGTCACCGCGAAGAATCTCTCGAATGCCGAGCAGCCGTGGAGTTACACGCTGCGGGGACCGGCCGCGCTGCCTCTGGAAGACGCGCCGAACACCTACAAGTATCGCGATGTCCGGATGGGATTCCTCAAGCCGAACGGCGTCGTCGATGCCAGCCAGTTCAGTGCCAAGACCGCGGTGCAGGAACAGCGCGCCGCGGACAAGGAACTCGCTGAGATCGTGAAACGCGCGGTGCAGGAGAACCGCCCCGTTGAGGCGCTGGTGTCCGCCAAGATTTCGACGTGGTTGCGGCCGCTGGCTTACATCGGCGTGG
>DASRYX010000307.1:0-1572 GCA_035686985.1 Planctomycetaceae bacterium
CAGACCGATCAGCGTGACGGGGATGTACTGCGCGAGGTGATAGTACACCGACGCCGCGAAGACCGCCGGTTGATTGTCGACAAACAGCTTCAGTACGGTCATGAAGCAGAGTTGAATCACGCCGAAATACCCCGGCGATGACGGCACAGTGACTCCGAAGGCGGTGACGCCTACCACCAGGCACGATACTGCTGGGGTCACGTGGATGCCAAAGCTCCAAAGCGACATGTGCACCAGCGCCGCGTTCAACAGCCATTGCGCGAACGATGACGCGACGATCCCCAATAGCAATCTCGGTTGCTTCAACGAGGCGAGTCCGCTCGCACTGGCTTCGAGCATGCCCGTAAGTTTCGCACGCAGTCCGGCCGGGATGAATGGCAGACGCCCGAGGATGGCCTCGAACAGCGTGACAAACGGCTTCGTCCAGATTACGAAGCCGATCGCGCCGAGCATGCCGACTGCAGAAATACCCGCGAAAACCAGCGACGTCCGCTGCACGCCGGGATCGAGTTGCGGCACAAACAGCAGTCCGCCGCCCAGAACGAACAGCACGGCGATGATGTCGAACACGCGCTCGAGCACCACGCTCGACAGGACGGCCGCGCTCGGCAGACGCTGCTGACGGGCAAACACGAAGACCCGCACAAAGTCGCCCAGATGCGCGGGGAGAACGTTATTGAAGGCGAAGCCGATCATCACGGGAGGTAACAAATCGCGCGTGGTATGAAAGTCACCCAACGGTTGCAGCAGCAGACGCCAGCGCCACGCTTTGAGAAGGTAGAACGCCGTCAGCGCGGCCCAATACGGCAACAGAGAGATATAGTTTGCCGTGGCAAAGGCGGTTCCAATCTGCGCGAGGGCCTCGCGGTCGCGCAGCATCCCGCCGAGCGCGGCCCCCAGGCAGACGATCGAGATCACGATGCCGATGACCAGCCCCCAGAAGTGGCTGGCGTGGGCGCGGTGCTGTGGCGAGCCCGTCATCGCGGCGGCTTTCGTCCCGCGAGACGATGCACCGCGGCCCATTCTTCCGCCGTCACCGGTTGGATCGATAGCCGCATTCCGCGCTTCATCACCAGCATCCCTGCGGTCACCTCATCGACTTCCAGATGTTCGCGGAGCACCGGCTCCGGAAACTTCTCGAGAAACTGCACGTCCACGACCATCCAACGTGGATTGTCCTTGGGGCTTTTCGCGTCGAAGTATTTGCTCTTCGGATCGAACTGCGTGACATCGGGATGCGCGGCTTTCACCACCGTCATCGTGCCGAAGACACCCAGCGGCGGTTCACTGCTATGATAAAACAGCACCTGATCGCCGACCTGCACCTCGTCGCGCAGCAGGTTCCGCGCCTGATAATTCCGCACGCCATCCCACGGGGCCGTCTGGTTCGGCGAGGCTTTCAGGTCATCAATCGAAAACGCCGATGGCTCGGACTTGAAGAGCCAGTAACGGCGGGACGGTTTCTTTGGCATCGGCGATCGGTCTTCAGAGGGCGGGACAGACCGCCGCCAAAATACGGGTAACGCTTGGCGTTCGCAATCCGCCGGGAACCATTCAATCCACGTACAGAAA
>DASRYX010000308.1:0-6268 GCA_035686985.1 Planctomycetaceae bacterium
GGGCGCGCTCCATCCGGGGTTCGCGCTGCGACGGTAATCGCCTTGCGGATCGACGGCGGCGTTGGGCGGCGCCCATCCCGGCGACTGAGCACGGATCACAGTGCGACGCGACTCGGTCGCTCCGGTCATCACCGGGGCCCATGCCGGATCTGGCGCACCACCACGCGACTTGATGATGTACAGCGCGTTCTCGGCATCGAGTCCCGGCAACCCGCCGGTCTCAGCCAGTGCGTTGAGCACGTCGTTCTTATAGACCGGAAGATTGACCACTCGACCGGTGCCGCGCTTCAAGGCCCCGATGTTGAGTTGCCCCTGCGCACCGATCGAAACATCGCTGCTGGCTTCCTGGCGGATCACGAGCACCCGATAGGTGCGGGGCCGCTGCAGGAAGACCATCACGCGTTCCGCGTCGGGTTGCAGGAACTGCTTCTTCACCATGTACGCGTCGCGGAGACGCTGCTCGACTTCGGCGAGCGTCAGACCGCGGACCGGAATGTTGCCGACGAGCGGCAGCGAGACCGTGCCGTCGTCACGCACGGGCACGGAATACCCGACCGACGGCGGAATATCGCTGTTCTGTTGCTGCGGAAAATTCGCCGGGGGCGGTTGATCGCGCCGGCCGAGAATGCCTTCGACATAGATGCTCAGCAAGTCGCCGGAATCACAGCGATGCAGATGATGCGGCGGCAACGGCTGCTGCAGGAGTTTCAGATCGATCGTCCGTTTTCCGGAACGGCTGCCGCCGCGGAATTCATCCGGGACGTAGCGGGCCGGAACCCCTTTCACGGGGCGAAACGCCGCACATCCCGTGACCACGGGCAGCAGCAATGCCGCCACGCAGAGCAACCAGGATTTCGCGTGATTCGTCGTCATCGGCGATTCCGTTTTCCGAGTCCTGAATCCACTTCGTCGAGCGTCGTTCATCCGGCCCATGTCACGGACCACACGCGGCGCCATTGGCCCCCAAGCCGCCCGACCACGAGCTGCTGATCTGATTGAAACCGGAAACACCATGATGTCGGCTCGCTTCCAGTCCGGCGGCGTAGCCGTCGAACCAGTCCTGCACCGCGTCCTCACCAGCGCACGACCGATAGAACGCGTTCCAGTATGTGGGCGGCGGAACTGGCGGCACCGCCGGTGTCTTCCCGAGGGCGACGTCCACGTAGGCGGCTTCGAAGCCGTCGGCGAAATGTCCGGAGCGCTTGCAGCGTTTTCCGTAAAGCTCTTTGAGATCACGAGCCGCACAACCGCGTGCCGTCTGCTTCGTGATCCAGCGATCTTTCGGGGAGCAGTAACCAATTCCCAGCGTTTTCGGCGGGACGCAATCGCTGCACGCGGACCCCAGGCCCGCGCAACCGCCGAGCATGAGGGCTGTCGCCGCCGTGTAGGGCATCCACCGCTTCATGACGTCCGCATCCGAGGTAGGCACACTCAACACCGGGTGTGTCTACGCGAAGCGCAGTCTCCCCCGGAAACGGTGAGGCCACCGCTTCATCTACCTCTATCGGATGACGGTTGGAACGAATCGACGGTTTTTGCCGTCTCTGCCGGAGATGCCGGAAGTGCGGAGGGTATCGCCGGCGCAGCTTACGCCGCGGACTCCTGGTCGAGTCCAATCCGCTCAGCTCCCGCTCGCAAGCGATCCAGCGCTCGATTGAGAAGCTGCCGGACTCGTTCGGTGCTGATATGCAGCTCGCCGGCAATTTCACGGAACTTGAACGACCGCGGGGACTTACCGAGCCCGAAGCGCCGCTCCACGATCACCCGTTCGCGTTCATCCAGACGGGTCAGCAGCGTCGCAATCGACCGCCGGGTGGAATGCGAATCATCAACCGTCTCGGGCATCGGCGCGGCGGGCTGGAAGTCGGCCGATTCCAATCCCGTGACAAACCGCTTGCGTCGTAACCGGTTACGCGGCGTCAACCGATACAAACTGTGCCGAATCGCCCAGGTGGCGTAGGTGCTGAATCTCAGGCCACGGGTGTAATCGAAGATCTCGACCGCCCGCAACAAGGGAACGTTGCCTTCGCTGATCAGTTCGTCCAGCGAACTACCGGCGTCGACCATCGTCTTGGCAATTGACACGACGAGTCGCAAGTTCGCCTGCACGATCAGGTTCCGCACGCGATTCGCTTCGGAAAGCCAGTGCTGAAACTGCTCAAAATCGGCGACTCTCGGCGACCGTCCGCGGAGCTTGCGACCGATTTCCCGTGCTCGAAACCGGTAAAAATGCATCTGGCGGAAGAGATGAAACTCCTGCTCCTTCGTCAGCAGCGGCGTGTCATACAGGCTGGCCAAATAGGGCGGCGTACCAGCCGGGGCGGCGATGAGTTTCCCTGCATCGCCCAGAGTGCAGTCCCGCTCGATCGCAACTGACTGCTGTGAATCGCGGAATTCGGGACTTTCGATGACGAGTGACGACTCGGCGAGGAGTTGATCGAGGCGCGCAATCTGTTCCGGAGAAAGAAACTCGGACGGAACAGTTTTACGGGATCGGGCCGAAGACATGGAAGATCGGCGAGGCGTCGCAAGCGGCATGGGACTTCCCCATCTGGACGGGGAGCCGCCGTCAACTTTGACCGCAATCTCCGCGTCGTTGTCCAAGAATAGGGACAGCTCGCGATTTTTGACAGTACCCGATGTTTAAATTCCCGAAAGCGGGAGGAATCACTCTCACACAGTAGTTTGATCGCCGTGGAATTCACCAAACTCAGGAATCGGACGCCGACTTCAGCCGTCGCCGCTCGGTGCGATCGATCTGAATCACGCGGCCGTCCTGCACAATGACCGTCACGGTGCCGTAGCGGATGCCCCGCAGCGCTTCCGTCAGGGCGGCCAGGACCGGCTCGGTCAGCACCGAGCCCGCATTCTGTATTGAGACAACGGTGGTCTCAGGCTTGGACACATTCATGATCGTTATCCAACAGGACACTGCGATGGATTAGGTCAGATCGCGTAATCGTCCGACATAAAGACGCGCACGCGTTTCGGCACGGCGAAGACCTGGTCCCCGGGGCGCAACGCCAGCGCCGCGTAACGTTCCGGACGGAGTTCGACGTTGAGCGCCCAGCCGAAGGCTTCCGACATCACCCGCACGCGCGTCACCGCTCCTGCGGGATTCACGTGCAGCACCTTCACAGGCAGGCTGCTCGGGCCGGCGACCAGCTCGAGCTCAACTTCATGCGGACGGACATACGCTGTGGCGTCACGCGATTCCGCATGCGGATATTCGGGATAGTTGACGGAGATATTGCCCACGTGCATCTGGCCGTCCTGCAGACGGCCGTGGAAGACATTCACCTGCCCGAGGAAATCCATCACGAACGGGCTCGCCGGATGGTCGAACACATCCTGCGGACTGCCCGCCTGTTCGATCTTTCCGCCGCGCATCACCACGACGTGATCGGCGACCTCGAAGGCCTCTTCCTGATCATGCGTGACGAACACCGTGGTGACGTGCATTTCATCGTGCAGCTGCCGCAGCCATTGCCGCAGCTCCTGTCGCACCTTGGCATCGAGCGCCCCGAACGGTTCATCAAGCAGCAGCATTCGCGGCTTCACCGCCAGCGCCCGGGCGAGTGCCACGCGCTGCCGTTGTCCGCCGGAGAGTTGGGCGGGATAGCGTGATCCCAACGCTTCGAGGCGCACGAGGTGCAGCAGTTCCTTCACCCGCGCATTCACCTCGGCATTCGGCGTTTTGCGAATGCGCAGTCCGAAGGCAATGTTCTCGAAGACCGACATGTGCCGGAAGAGCGCGTAGTGCTGAAATACAAAGCCGACTTCGCGGTCCTTCGGTGCCTTATGGGTGACATCTTCGCCTTCGTAACGGACGACCCCTTCATCCGCATGCTCGAGTCCGGCGATGATCCGCAGCAAGGTCGTCTTGCCGGACCCCGACGGTCCGAGCAGCGCGAGCAGATCGCCACTGGGGACATCGAGCGAGACGTTGTCCAGCGCGGTGAAGTCCCCGAAGCGCTTCGTGACGTTGGCGATGTGAATGCTCATGGTGGTTGAGAGTCGAAAGTTGAGGGTTGAGAGTCAGAGAGAACGACGTTGATCGCTTTGCGGTTTCGCGCCGCGTGTGAATGGACTAACGCAGCGCGAAACCGCGGAGCGGTTAATCGGGGATGGGTTCGTCTTTCCAGTTTTCGAGGACAACTTTCAGAACCACGGTGACGAGGGACAGCAGCGTGAGCAGCGACGCCACGGCGAACGAGCCCGGCAGATTAAAATCCTGGAACAGCTTCTCGACCCGCAACGGCATCGTGTCGGTTTGTCCGGCGATATGACCGCTGACGACATAAACCGCCCCGAATTCGCCCATCGCGCGGCCGTTACAGAGAATGATGCCGTACAGCAGTCCCCATTTGATATTGGGCAGCGTCACCCGCCAGAACATCTGCCAGCCATTCGCCCCGAGGGTGATTGCGGCGAGTTCTTCATCGGGACCGATGGCCTGCATCACGGGAATCAGTTCGCGGGCAACAAACGGCAGGGTGACGAACATCGTGGCGAGAATCAGCCCCGGCGTGGCGAAGATGATCTTGATGTTCGCCTCCTGCAGATATGGCCCGAACCAGCCTTTGGCTCCGAACAGCAGCACGAGCATCAAGCCCGCCACCACCGGCGAGACCGCGAACGGCAGATCGATCAGCGACGTTAACAGGGTGCGTCCGGGAAACTGAAACCGTGTGAGCAACCACGCCGCCGCGATGCCGAATAGAACATTGAGAATCACCGCGATCGGCGCGACGAACAGCGTCAACCGGATCGCATGCCAGGTGTCGCGATCTCCGGTCAGATGTTTGAAGTAGGCACCGACTCCATCCTGCAGCGCGTATGCGAAGATGTTGATCACCGGCACGACGATCATCACCGTCAGCACGAGCACGGCGGCGGCAATCAGCAGGCGTTGCACCCAAAGCGGTTCGGTCGGCGGACCACGGCGGGGACTGTTTTGATGAGTGGTGGGCTTAGGCTGCATAGCGGCGGCTCCACCATTCGAGACCATTGATCGCCGCCAGCATCGCAAATGACCCTGCGAGGAGAACGAGGGCAATCGCCGTCGCTTCCGTGTACGCGAATTCTTCCAGCCGGGAGACGACCAGCACCGCGGCGATCTCCGTCTTGAACGGCATATTCCCGGACACGAATACCACCGAGCCGTATTCCCCCAGGCCACGAGCGAACGTCAAAGCAAAGCCGGTAATCAACGCGGGCTGCAACGCCGGAAGAATCACTTTCCAGAACGTTTGCCACCGCGTGGCCCCGAGGGACTCCGCGGCTTCCTCGATGTCGGCATCCAGACTCTCGAGCACGGGTTGAACGGTTCGCACCACGAAAGGCAGCCCGATAAACGCCAGCACCAGCACGATCGCCGTCTGCGAGTAAGCTCCCTGGAAACCCAGCGGAACGAGATAACGCCCGAACCAGCCCTTTTGCACGTAAAGGTTTGAGTACACCAATCCGGCCACCGCGGTCGGCAGCGCGAACGGCAGGTCGATCAGCGAATCACACAACCGCTTGCCCGGGAATTCATACCGCACCAAGACCCACGCCAGCAGCAAGCCCAGCAGGGTGTCGAGCACGGCCGCGGCGAAGGACGTTGTAATGGTTAGGGTGTACGCCGCCTTGGCGCGTTCGGTCCACACCGCGGCGAGGAACTCCTTCGGTCCCAGCGAGGTGGCCCGCAGAATCAATGCTGCCAGTGGCAAAAACAGCATCAGACTCAACACGGCCATCGTGTAACCGAGGGTCAAACTGTACCCCGGCAAGATGCGTCGTCGTTTTTGGTTCAAGGGCCCCGCCTCCCGTTGTCGGGTCAGCTCAATGAATCGGTCTTGCCACCGGCGGCTTACTCACGGGACTCGCGTTGTGCAGGCTGATACAGCCCGTCAAACACGCCGTTCTCAGCAAAGAATTTGCCCTGGGCTTCGTCCCAGCTGGCAACAATGTCGGTGATCGTGAACAGCTTCACGTCCGGGAAAACCTCGCGATGCTTCGCCAGCACCTCCGGATTGATCGGGCGGAAGAAGTGCTTCGCGATGATTTCCTGTCCCGCCGGGGTGTAGAGAAACTTCATGTAATCCTCGGCGACGGCACGAGTCCCTTTTTTGTCCACCACGCGATCCACCACGGCGAGATGCGGCTCGTGCAGAATGCTTTGCGGCGGATAGATGATTTGGAACTGCCCCGGTGATTCTTTCAGCGTCATCTGGGCTTCGCTTTCCATCGTCAGGAAGACGTCGCCGATGCCCTTCATGCTGAA
>DASRYX010000309.1:0-6598 GCA_035686985.1 Planctomycetaceae bacterium
CTTCACGACGAAGACATGCTGACCGGCATCAGCCCGTACGCCTCCGCCAGCAGCACCAACGGATGCTGTGTTCGACGATGCGTCAGATGCTCCAGCTGTTGTCGGCAACTACTGCACTCCGATAACGCGACGGTCGCCGGGACACTTTCCCAAGCCTGTTCGACCGGCTTTCCCAACGCGATGGATTGTTCGTAATTCTCTTTGGCCCAGCCGAAAGCCCCCGCCATCCCGGAGCAGCCTGCTTCAATTTTAGGGGTCTCCACCCCCGGAATCAAACTGCATAATCGTTGCAGCGGCGCTTCCCGCTCGAGGATCCGCAAATGGCAGGGCTGATGATACGCCGCGCGGACCGCTCGCGTCTTGAAATCGGTGCGAAATCGTTGCGTATCGGCGAGCCGGGAGAGAAATCCGCCGATGTCCTCAACCATGCTGGCGATGAGTGCCGCGTCGGGGTGATCGGTCAGTCGTGGGTATTCCCATTTCAAGCAGACCGCCGCCGACGGTTCCGTGCAGACGATCCGGCATCCGGCCCGCGCGAATTCTCCAAGCACGGAAATATTCTTCTCCGCCAAGACTCGCGCCCGCTCGATGTCCCCGCACGTGACGAGTTCCATCCCCGAGCGGACTTGATCCGCGGGAACATGCACGCGAAACCCGTGGTGCTCAAGCACGCGTCCGGCGGCCAGCGCGATCTCCTGTTCATGCCAGTTCGCAACGTGATCGACAAAATAAACCACGACACGGTCATCGAAGCTGGCTGGTGGAGTGCGCCATGCCCGCGGGGCGGTGTGAAGGAACGGCTTTGTTCGCCAGGGGGGAAAGCGGCGATGCCGGGTGATCGAGGTCAGCTTTTCGACCAGCCAGCGAAACCACGCCCGCTGCAGGACCGGCCGGAAAACAAAACCGCCATACCGCAGCCACGGCATCCAGTCGGGAATCCGCGTGAGATACCAGTTCGCGCGGGACAACCCATGCGTGGCGACGTACTGGGCCTTCATTTCCGTCATCAGGCGCGGGATGTCGACGCCGGAGGGGCACTCCATGAGGCATTGCTTGCAGTTGAAACACGAGTCCAGCAGCCGCTGACCGGATGACGTTTCCCAGCACTCGACATCGGCCGGCAGTTTGTCCGACTGGCGCAACGCATTCGCCTTGGACCGCGGTGCCATCAGTTCGTCATGTTCGGCGCGGAAGAACGGGCACATCCGTGTCGACGGTGTCTGGGTTCGACAGGCACCACAGCCGTTACAGCGTTCGGCGGTCGCTAACGCTTCCTGTGGGACCGACCAGTTCAACAGCAACGGCTGTAAGTCCGCTGGCTGAGGAACGTGGCGAAACGCCAGGTCCGATTCGACGGTCAAGGCGGCGGATATCCGCGATGGATTCATCACCCCGTGCGGGTCGAAGACGCGCTTCATCGCCGGCAGCAGTCCGACCAGCGATCGAGGATCCCACGGCATCCCCCGAGCGGCATCGTGTTCCTGCAAGACGGCGGAAATCTCCTGCTTCACGGCGGACCACACCGCGAGGCTTTCTCCATGCGGCGGTGCCGCCAGCGGGTGAAAATGGAGCCGTCCGGTCGCGGCGTGGGCGTGCAGCGCGACGCTGACACCATGCTGCTGCAATACGCGCTGCACCTGAACCACGACCGTTTCCATCCGGTCGAGCGGAACCGTAATCGCGGGCAGAATCGTCAGCGGCCGAGTGGTCCCGGGCAGACGAGAAAGCATCCCCAGCAAGCTCGCCGGCATCGTCCACAAGTCGTCCGCTTCGTGGTTGTCGAGCACCACATGACAGACTTCGGGGGAGGTCCCCGATCGCATCACCGCCGCGAGAATCTCGTTCAGTCGATCGGTTCGCTCGACCGCCGAGTCGGCAAACCACTCCACCAGCAAGGCGGCTTCGGCATCGGCGGGAAACAATTCGACCCACGGACTGTGCGACTCGCGGGCGAGGCAAATTAACCGACGGTCGAACAGATCACAGGCCGCGACCCGTGCGGAAACCAGGCTCGGCACCGCCTGCAGAGCGGCTTCCAACGATAGAAAGGCGAACAGCACCGCGCCACGAGCGGCGGGAATTGGCTGCAGCCGCAGTGTCGCCGCGGTGAACAGGCCTAGCGTGCCGGCAGATCCAGCGAACACGCGTGGCCAGCGAATCTGCCATTCGGTGACGATGTCGTTGCGAATCGCTTCGCCGACCGCGGGATTCCAGAGCAATCGTTCGGCCTCGGTGATCAGCGCCGCAGGGAGATCGTCGGCCAAAGGATCGGAAGCGCGACTTCGTTCCGAGTCGCGCACGACCGCGAACCGGCCATCCGCCAGGACCATCTCCAGCGAGCTGACATGATCCCGCGTCTCACCGACGGCGCTGGCCCGCGCCCCGGTCGAATTCATGGCGATCATCCCACCGAGCGTAGTGGTCGCCGCGGTCATCGGATCCGGACCGAACATCCAGCCCTGTGGCCAGACGTGTCGGTTCAACCGGTCGAGCGTAACACCCGCCTCCACGCGGATGGTCCCGTCTTCGATCGGTCCGATTCCAGTCAGAAATCGCGAGGTGTCGACGACAATGCCCGCACCGATCGCGCCGCCATGCGGATTCGTCCCGGCACCGCGCGGGATGACCGGCAGGTGATGCTCCGATGCATACCGCAGGAGCGTCTGCACGTCGTCACGGTCACGTGGCACGGCGACTACGAACGGCGTTTGCTCATACGGGCTGGCGTCGCAAGCATACACCGCCAGCGCGACGGGATCGATCAACAGTTCGCCGCGGAAGGCATCTGCCAGATCTTCGTAGAGCCGTGACGACGGGATGTCCATCGGACGCCGGTCTTGCAGGAGAAAGGTGCGCGACGTGCAAGATCGTATTGTGCGGTCGCCACCGGCACTTCGGCAAGTTGGACGCGCGATTCAGCGTGGTGCGGCTTTTCCCGGCAGCGTCTGCATGCGCGCCGCTTCCTGGCGGTAGCGCTCGTTCAGCTCCAGGTCGAACTTCGGATGGCTTTCCCCGATGACCGCCCCGCGATACCGCGCGTGGCAGCGATAACAGACCAGCGCATCCCGCATGATGGAGAACAGGATCATGTCCGCCAGCGCGAAGAACATGAGAATCCCGATGGCCAGCGTCGGCCGCATGTAGGCAACCGCGATCGTACTGCTGACAATCCCGATGGCGACAATGGCGAGACCGAGCTGAGGCGGAAAATCTTTCTGCCGCCAGAGATCGTCACAGCCGCAGATCAGGCATCGACGCGGCGCATCCGCGGAAAAGTCGCGCTCATCGATCGGTTTCGTCCAGCCGCAATGCCGACAGGCGACCGTCGAAGTGGTCGAGCCGACTTCGACATCATCGGTCTTCAGACACTTGGGGCAATCAAAATGGACATGCACGGGATTCAGCCATCTTTAACTAGCCCACAGCGCGAGCACAGGACTCCTGCGGGTTTAGACGGACATCAGAACGGGTGATGCGTTTCCATCGTGAGCAGCGTGGCGGACATCTCACCGATGAAGGACAAAATCACCGCGGCGAACAACACGCCGGTGGCCGCCTGAGTATTCCGATAGCGTAAGATGCGCAAGGTCATTCCGCAAAGGACCAGCGGGGCGGCAATCCCCGCGAGCCAGCGTAGCGCGAACCAGCTCCACAGCAGTGAGCCGTGAATCGCCTCGCTGTGAAACCACCAACCGGCGGCGGACACAGCCAGCCGCACAATGACTGCGACCAGCAGTGCGCGTGTCAGACTGGAAAGCGGCGCGATCGACATCGTTGGCGCGGTGAGGTACCAATGCCCGAGGAGCATCCCCGTCACGGTCCCCCCTAACACGCCGGCCGTCGCCAGCAGCGACGCCATCGGCAACACTCCCCCGGCCCGCAGACCGAGCTGCACCAGTGTTGTCATGGCGATCACGTTGATCACGAAGCAGCAAATCGCTCCGGCAACACGCCGCTCCAGAGTCCAAAGGATGGACCCCAGAAACGCAATCACCGTGAGCGAGATTCCAACAGCCATCAAAACGGGACCGCTTAATGCGCTATCGCCGTTGAATCGTCCCGCGACGAGCGCGACCAGCACACTTAAGCCGAGCACGAGCAGCATCTGAATCCGAAAGAATCCGGACGTAACCTGGCGGCGCGGCATCACCGTCCACATCAGACTGATTCCGGCGATGAGCTGCATTACAAACGTGGCGAGCATGAATTCGCTTGTTGCTTAGCGGGTACCAGCATATCCAATAAAGAGACCCAGCCTTAAGAAAGGCTGGGCTTCTTGCGGCTCCATAAAACCAGTTAGCCGATTTTGTCTTTCCCGACCCACGGGCGCAGCACTTCGGGGATGAGGATGCTGCCGTCGGCCTGCTGGTAGTTTTCGAGAACGGCGATCATCGCGCGGGTGACGGCGACTGCGGTGCCGTTGAGCGTGTGCACGAACTGCGTCCCCTTCTTTTCGGGCGATTTGCAGCGAGTGCCCAAACGGCGGGCTTGAAAGTCAGTGCAGTTCGACGCCGAGGTCACTTCGCCGTATTCATTGCGGCCGGGCATCCACGCCTCGAGATCAAACTTGCGATAGGCGGGCCCGCCGAGGTCGCCGGTGCAGATATCGAGCACGCGATACGGAATCTTCAGGCCCTGGAAGATTTCTTCCTCAATCGCGACGATCTCCGCATGCACGGAATCCGACGCGGCGAGGTCCGGTGCGGTGAACGCGAACATTTCGACCTTCGTGAACTGATGCACGCGATAAATGCCGCGAGAAGCTTTGCCGTGTGCACCGGCCTCCGTGCGAAAGCAGTGCGAAATCCCCGCGTACTTCAGCGGCAGGTCCGTGACATCGAGAATCTGATCCTTCAGCGTCCCGCCAAGCGTGATCTCCGCAGTGGCGACGAGACACAGGTCAGTGTTCGCGATGCTGTAGATCTGTGTTTCATTGCCACGCGGCTGATAGCCCGTGCCTTCAAGAATATCGATTCGCGCGAGGTCGGGCGTGATGTGCAGCGTGAAGCCATGCGCGATCAGTTTGTGAACGGCATATTGCACCAGCGCGAGTTCTAGCAGCGCCGCTTCGTTCTTCAGGAAATAAAAGCCGTGGCCGGTGACCCGCGCGCCAGCTTCCAGATCAACGAGCTTGTGCTTCTCGCACAACTCCACGTGATCAAGCGGCTTGAAATCGAACTTGGGCGGTTCACCCCACGTGCGGATGACTTTGTTGTCAGCGTCGGTCTGCCCGACCGGAGCGTCGGCGTGCGTCATGTTCGGCACGCTGCATTGCACCGCACGCAGTTGCGCTTCGATGTCTTTCTGCTCGACTTCAAACGCGGCGACGGCTTCGCGCAACTGGCGTCCACGGTCGACGAGGGCCGGTTTCGCTGCCGCATCGGCCTTCGGAATCTGTGCGGCGACGGTTTTCTGCTCCTGCCGCGCTTTGTCCGATTCGGCGATGATGCCGTTGCGGCGATCCCGCAGCGCGAGGAGGTTTTCCAAATCGACCTTCACACCGCGGTTCGCACAGTTGGCCCGGACGGCGTCGAGATTGTCGCACAAAAACTGCAGATCGAGCATGACGTTCCTACTGTTCCAATCCGTGGAAATGACTGCTAGGCGGGGGGAAGTTCCGGCCACAACGCAGCGTTGGCATGAATCCCGCGGTGAAAATCGGCGATGGTGAAATGTTCGTTCGGACTGTGGAGGTTGTCCGTGTTCTGGCCCCATCCCAGCAGTAGCGTGCTAAGACCGAGAATCTTCTGAAAGGTTGCAACGACGGGAATCGAGCCCCCTTCCCGCATGAGCACTGGAGCCGTTCCGAATGCGGCGGTGATCGCGGTCCGCGCGGCGTCGATGTATTTGTTCGTGGGATCAAACACGAACGGCGGGCAACCGTGGTACGACTGGAATGCCAGCGTCACACCGGCAGGACACCGCGATTCCAGATGCTTCTGCAGAGCCGCAATGATTTTGTCCGGATCCTGATGCGGCACCAGCCGGCACGTGATCTTCGCCGAGGCTTTCGAGGGAATGATCGTTTTCGGTCCCACGCCCTGATAACCGCCGGTGATCCCGTTCACATCGCAGGTCGGGCGGGCCCAGCGGCGTTCGATCGAGGTGAACCCGGCTTCGCCCCATGCCGCGGGGGAGCCGCCTTCCTTCAGGAAGGCCGTTTCGTCAAACGGCAGCGCGGCGAACTGTTCCCGTTCAGCGGCCGTGAGCGGAAGGACATCGTCGTAGAAGCCGGGAATCTGCACGCGGCCTTGATCATCGTGCAGCTGGGCAATCAACTTTGCGAGCATGTTGGCCGGGTTCGCCACCGCACCGCCGTAGATGCCGCTATGCAGATCCTTTTTCGGTCCGGTGAGCGTGACTTCACACGCGATGATCCCGCGCAGGCCGTAGGTGATCGCCGGGATTCCGGGCGCGTACTGGCTGGTGTCGCTGATGACCGCCACATCGGCCTTCAAGCGCGACTTGTGTTTTTCCAGAAACTCGTCGAGGTTGTTGCTGCCGACCTCTTCTTCACCTTCAATCACAAATCTCAGATTCACCGGCAGTGAACCGGTCGCCTTGATCCACGCCTCGGCGGCTTTGAGGTGGGTGAAGA